>NZ_JBHYVC010000016.1:0-125043 GCF_042749965.1 Streptomyces sp. NPDC059454
CCCAGGTTCCCGGAGATCGCCCGCACACCGGCGAGCACCGAACTCTGGGTGAAGGTGAACACGAACACGCCCGTCACCAGGAACGGCACGTAGACGTCCTTCGGAATGCCCCGGTTGGCGCCCAGCAGCAGGCCGAAGATGAAGAAGTACACCGCCGCGTTCAGCAGCGGGGTCGCCACCTGCCACAGCTGGCCGAGCTTGGCCTGGCTGTACTGCGCGGTCAGCTTCGCCCGGGAGAAGGCGAGGATGAAGTGCCGCCGGTCCCAGAGCTGACGGACGTACTCCCTGAGGGACGGCCGGGCGCCGCTGACCGTGAGGCCGTGCCGGGCGGCGAGGGCCGCGAGGTCGACCTCGGCCGGGGTCGGGCGGGCCGGTGCGGGGGGTGGTGTGTGGAGGGCCTGACTCACATCCGGCGCTTTCGCTAGAGGGAGGGGGTGACGACGGGGATCCCCACGTCGGGACGGGGCCGTATCGTCGCAACGGGAGCGTAAGTCGAAAGAACGTCGGAACGCAACCGTTTCGTCGTGACGGTATCGGCCTATGCTGTCCGCATGACGACGAACTCCGACGAGCCCCAGCCGCGTCCGCGCCGCAGGGCCCCCGCCGGGGCCGCCGTACTGCGCCAGGACGTGACGGAGGCCATCCGGGCGGCCGTCTTCGAGGAGCTGGCGGCGGCCGGCTACGCGCGGATGTCGATCGAGGGGATCGCGCGCCGCGCGGGCGTCGGCAAGACCGCGGTGTACCGCCGCTGGCGCTCCAAACTGCACCTGGTCCTCGACCTGCTCTCCGCGATCGCCGTCCAGGGCCTGCCCGCGCCGGACACCGGCTCACTGGAGGGCGACCTGCGCCTGCTGTACGAGGTCACCTCCCGCGCCCTGCGCCACCCCGTCGCCTCGCAGATCCTCCCCGACCTCCAGGCCGAGGCCGCCCGCAACCCGGACATCGCCGAGGCCCTGCAGAAGGCGCTGCGCGAGGGCCAGGACTCCGTCGCCCGGGGCATCGTCGCGGCGGCGCAGGAACGCGGCGAACTCCGCCCCGGCACGGATCACGCCCTGGCCCTGGACCTGATCTCGGGCCCCCTGTACTGGCGCTCGGTGGTCATCCGCAGCCCGAAGCTGCCGAAGGGGTACCTGGAGGCACTGACGCGGGCGACGACGGAGGCGCTGAAGGCGCTGTGAGGAGGCGCTCCGCGCGCCCTGGGACCCTCTTCTTCCCGACCCGCCGTACGGCGTTGCCGGTGCCCGCCGTGAGAGTGACCGGCCGGGGTCACGCGGAGGTCGCCGGAGGCCGGTTGAGCGGGGTGGTGTCGGCCACCTGCCGGAGCTCGTCACGGCCGACGCCGCTCGCGGCCCGCACGGAGATCCCGTAGAAGAGGGATGTGACGTACCGGGCGAGCCGGTCCGGGTCGGTGCCGGGCGGCAGGTCGACCTCGGCGACGGCGCGCCGGAACCGGTCGGCGACGCAGGCTCCGTTGAAGTTGCGCCAGGCGATCAGCACGTCGTGGGCCCGGTGCCCGGGGTCGCCGGTGGCCAGGGCGCCCTGGACGCCCGGACAGCCCGTCGGGTAGCCGGGGCGGGTGGTGGCCCGGACCGTGCCGTTGAGGAGTGCGGCGGCCACGGCGCGGCGCCGGTCGGGGGAACTCTCCGCGACGAGTACGGGCATGTCTCCACCGTCCGAGGAGACGACCGCTCCACCACGGTGCGCAAGGAACTCACGCCGCACGCCAGGACACGCTCCGTGCGGGAACTGCCCGGCCGGGTACGCGAAGTCGCGGCGGCCAAGGCCTGAGGCGCGCCCCACCGCGCGGGGAGTGGTCACGGCCACGCGCATGCCTGGCGGCCGACCCGCTGGAACACGGCGGGTCGGCCGTCGGAACACCGGTCGGCCGTGGACGTCGACCCGTTGTGGGGGTCCCCTGCCCGGGAGGGTCGCCGTGCCCCACGGTGACCGCCCGGGTGACGGCTGAGGGGCGCCGTCACGGTGGCGGTGGCGGTGGCGGTGGTTGCTCGTGGGCGGCTGTCGCCGGTGCCGGCTGCGAGGATGCCGGCCATGACGCCGTTGCTTCTCACCGGCATCGAACGGGCCGTCCGCGGCAGTCGGGGCGCCGGCACGTGCACGCCCGAGTTCCGGGCGCACCGGACGCCGGACAGCCCCGCCCGGGACCGGTGCGGTGTCACCGCCATGGTCCTCGACGACCTGCTGGGTGGGGAGGTGCTCCGCGGCGAGGTCCTGGTGGACGGGGCGCGCACGGACCACCACTGGTGGAACCGACTGGGCACGGGCGTGGAAATGGACCTCACCCGCGAGTGGTTCGGCCCCGAGGAGATCGTCACGGGGGCATCGTCGTCCCCGCCCGCCGAGGCTCGTCCGGCTGAGCGAGGAGTACGGGCTCCTCCGGGCCAGGGTCGCGGAGGAGCCCGGAGGGCAGGCGGCGGAATCCCCGGCCGGTCACGGCCGGGACGTGTCATGCCGGTCTCGGACTCGACCGTGAAGCGGTGCCGGCACCGTCTTCCTGTCGCGCGGATGGGGAGCACCGGATGCACGGCCCGCTCGGCCGGATGCACGGGCAGCTCCCTGACAAGGAGGAGGCCGGCGTTTCCCCCTTCCGGGGGATGCCGCCGGACACGCTCGCACGAGAACTGCCGCGTCTGCGTCACCGACCTCTCCCCGCCGCCCACTTGACCGGTCCTGCTGTGGAACTCGGCCGAGAGGATCTCGCGGGGCACGCTCCCCTGCCGCGTGGCCGGGAGGGACATGCCTCTCTGGAAAATGGGAGCATTTCGACGTCGGGTGCTCACGTACTGCTCATGTGAGCGCGTCGGTGACATGTGCCTGCTGCGTGCTCACGCTTTTCAGCAGGGTGGGTGTCATGAGCCCCCAGGAATCGTGTCCCGCCGCGCGGTGCGGCCGATCACGTACTCGGGATGCACGGGCCGCCGCCGCCTCGACACGGTTCGAGGGCTGCCCATGGCGCCGACGGCAGGTCGGCCCTGCGCGAGCAGTGCTCACACCGAGAGACGAGACACCGTCCGGGACGATTCGACGGACGCCGAGTGGGCGCGGCCGTGCCCGTCCTTGCCGGCCGGTCATGGCCGCTGCGGCCGACGACGGATGGACGTTCCCCTCGTCGTGGTGGAACCGGCGCCCCTTTCGGGCACGGCGCAGAGCTCCGGGCCGAGCACTCTTGTGACGTCATGAAGACCCGCGCTGCGAGCGTCGCGTCGTCACGAGAGCGACACCGAGGACTCCGCCTGTGCCGGCACCGAGGGCCAGGCCGATCGCCATGTTCTCGAAGACGACCAGCCCCAGCGCGATCCCGAAGGCGATGCCCATCAGCATGCCTGTGGCAAAGCCCGTGCTGACGGACACCGTCCCGACGTCCTCATCGTTCGTCATACGATCACTGTGTCGAACCGGATTCCGGATGTCGAGGCCCCGTACGGCCGACTCCCGCGGCAGGATCAGGACCTCGAAGAGCAGGCTCAGCGGTACAGCCGTCGGGTCAGGGCGGCCAGGTCCGATATGTGCAGGACCCGGTCGGCGAAGCCCGGCAGGGGGACGTGCAGGGAGCCCGTCCAGTGTGCGGGTACGGCGTCGATGCCGTGGACCGCTCCTGCCAGGCCGCCGGTCACCGCCGCCACCGTGTCCGTGTCACCGCCCAGGTCGATCGCCGCGCGTACGGCCTCCTCGTAACCGGTCGTCGTCCGCAGGGCCCAGACGGCGGAGCCCAGGCAGGGCCAGACGGCGCCGTTGAACTCCGTGGCCAGGTCCGGGTGCCAGTCGGGGGCGAGGACGGTCGCGTAGCGGTCGCGGTGGTCGGGGTGCACCGCGCGGAGGACGTCGGGTACAGCGGCCACGGGGTCGTCACCGGTCAGGGCGACGCGGACCAGCTCGTGGAAGACGGCCGTGCCCTCCCAGGCCGCCCGGTCGCCGTGGGTGAGGGCGGCCAGTCGGCGGGCGGCGTCCATGGTGGCGTCCCGGCCGAGGTGCGCGAAGTGCACGGCGGAGGGGGAGGCCCGCATCAACGCCCCGTTTCCGGCCGCACGTCGGTTGGTCTGGAAGTGCAGCGCGGCGGCCAGGTCCCAGGGGTCGCCGCTGGTGAGTACGGCCTCCGTCTGCAGGCCGATGTCCTTCGGCTCGGCGGCGGCCCACTGCTGGAAGCGGCGGAAGACGTCGGGGAGGTCGAGGCCGCCGCACTCCAGCAGGGACTCGGCGACCAGCACCGCCATCTGCGTGTCGTCCGTCGCCTCGCCCGGGTCCCAGCCGCCGCCCCCGCACATCTCGCCGCCGGCCCCCGGTGACGGGAAGCGGGCCGAGAAGGCGCCCTCCGGGCCGAACTCGAAGGGGGCGCCCAGGGCGTCGCCCACGGCGGAGCCGATGACGGCGCCCAGGGCGCGTTCGGTGCGGGTGGGCATCAGGCGCGGGCCGCCGACGGGTGCAGGCGGAGCCAGCCCGCCCAGGCCGAGCCGATCATGTCGTCGATGTCGTGACGGGCCTTCCAGCCCAGTTCCGTGGCCGCGCGGTCGGCGGAGGCGACGACGCGGGCCGGGTCGCCGGGGCGGCGGGGGGTGACCACGGGCGGGCGGTCGTGGCCGGTGAGGGCGTTGACGCGGTCGATCACTTCCCGGACGGAGACGCCCTCACCGCGGCCGATGTTGAGGGTGAGGTCCCGGCCGGGGGCGGAGCGCAGCGCGCGGGCCGCCGCCACATGGGCCTCGGCCAGGTCGACGACGTGGATGTAGTCGCGGACACAGGTGCCGTCGGGGGTCGGGTAGTCGTCGCCGAACACGCGCGGGGGCATGTCCTCCGTCAGCTTCTCGAAGATCATGGGGATGAGGTTGAAGACGCCCGTGTCGGCGAGGTCCGGGCGGGCGGCGCCGGCGACGTTGAAGTAGCGCAGGCAGGCGGTGGAGAGCCCGGCCGCCGCACCGGTCGCGCGGACCAGCCACTCGCCGGCCAGCTTCGTCTCGCCGTACGGCGACATGGGCACGCAGGGGGTCTCCTCCGTCACGAGGTCCACGTCCGGCATGCCGTACACCGCCGCCGAGGAGGAGAAGACGAAGGAGCGGACGCCGGCCGACGTGACCGCGTCCAGCAGGACGCGCAGGCCCTCCACGTTCTCCCGGTAGTAGTGCAGGGGGAGCGACACCGACTCGGCCACCTGCTTCTTCGCCGCCAGGTGGACGACCCCGGTGACCTCGTGGTCCGCGAGGGCGCGCGCCACCCGCTCGCCGTCCAGGGTGGAACCGACCACCAGGGGCACGCCGTCCGGCACCCGGTCGGCGAGGCCGGTGGACAGGTCGTCGTACACCACCGCCCGTTCGCCCGCCCCGGTCATCGCCCGTACGACGTGCGCCCCGATATAGCCGGCGCCGCCGGTGATCAACCAGGTCATGGATGGTCGCCCCTCGTCGTTGGCCCGTGTTCGTGCAAGGAAAAGGTCGGCTCTCAGTGAAGCAGGCGCCAGAGCTTCCCGCGCAGCACCGGGACGGCTCCGCGTACGCCGGCCGCCACGCGCAGGGCCAGCGCGCCCGAGTGCGTGGCGTACGGCCGCACCAGCACCACACCGTGCCAGAGGCTCGGCATCACACAACGGCGCAGCAGACCCGGCCCGGCGAGCGCGTGCGCGGTGACCCGGCGGCTCGAACCGTCCCGGAAGCGCACCCGCAGCCGCAGGTCCCAGGCGCCCGTGCCGAGCGTGGCCAGCCGGTCCGGCCGTACGGTCGTCACCGCGACCCAGGTGCCGTCGGCGGCCGTCCGCAGCGGCACCGTACGGCGGACACGGGCGCCCTCCCGGTCCCGGTGGCGCCACTCCGTCTCCACCGACCAGGGCCCCGCCTGCCCCACCCGGCCGTACAGCTCGTGCAGGCGCACCCGCAGCCGCGGGCCGTGCGCGTGGAGGCGCAGTTCCGCGTCCACGGCGAGCGGGAGGAGGGGGGCGGGACGGGTCAGCAGGTGCTCCAGGGTGATCCCGGGCAGGGCGGCCGACCAGCAGGGCGTGCCGTCCGCCGCGCGGGTGTACGGCGGGCACAGCCGGGCCGGCCGGGCCGCCAGCTCCCGCAGCCGGGGCAGGTCGCACGGCTCGGGGGAGGCCAGCACGACCCGCCCGATCAGCCGGCCCGGGGCGACGGGGTCGCGGGCCCAGTCGGCGGCGTCGTACTCCGCGAGGAACGCCCGCGTGTGCGCCCACCACCCCCGCCGGTACTCCTCGTCGTGCAGCGGCAGCTCGCGGACGTACATGCGCAGGTCGTGGTCGAGGAACTTGGCCCGCGCCCGGCGCGCCAGCCGTTTCTGCCCGGCGGCCAGCAGGGTCTCGTGGGCGGTGCGGCACGCGTGCGTGCGGGCCCGCCAGTTGTCGGCGCCCGCGCGGTCCAGCGAGATCGACAGCCGCCGCGCGGACCGGCGGACGTGCCAGACGTACACCCGGTCCGGGACCAGCGCGACGCGCGGGGCGGCGGCCCACACCCGCGCGGTGAACACGACGTCCTCGTAGGGGAACCGGCCGTCGGGGAAGCGGATGCCGTGCGCGCGCAGGAAGGCCGTGCCGTAGAGCTTGTTGACGCACAGTGTGTCGTGGACCAGGCGCGGACGCAGCGCCGGGCGGGCGAGCACGGCGGGCGCGGCGTACAGGGCCGGTTCCCAGGGCACCTCGCGCCCCGACGGCAGCTCACGGCGCACACACAGGCCACCCGCGACCTGCGCGTCCGCCCCGGTCGCGGCCGTGAGCAGCACGTCCACCGCGCCGGACGGCAGCACGTCGTCGCTGTCCAGGAACATCACGTACGGCGAGGTCACCGCGGCGAGCCCGGTGTTGCGGGGGGTGCCGCAGCCGCCGCTGTTGACGGGAAGCCGGATCACCCGCAGCCGCGGTTCGCCCTCGGCGAGCCGGTCCAGCAGACCGGCACTGCCGTCCGTCGAGCAGTCGTCGACGGCGATGACCTCGCGCACGGCGGAACCCTGCGCGAGGGCCGAGCGCACGGCGTCGGTCACATGGGCGGCGTCGTCGTAGCCGATGACGACGACGGAGGCCTGGGGCTGGTGGGGCTGCATGGCGTCCTCGGGCACGTCACGGGGCTGCTCCTGTCCTCCATTAGAGGACGCTCGGCGCCCGCGGCGCACGTCGGCCGCCGTCACGCGCCGTCCGCCACCGCCGTGTCCAGCGCCGCCGTGAGCCGGTGGAGGCGGGTGCTCAGATCGCGGATCTCGTCGATCCCGAAGCCGGTCGCGGCCATGATCCGGCGCGGCACCTCCAGGGCCCGCTGCCGCAGCGCGGTGCCCTCCTCGGTGGGCCGGACCTCCACCGACCGTTCGTCGCGCGCGCTGCGCTCCCGGCGCACCAGGCCGGCCGTCTCCAGCCGCTTGAGCAGCGGGGACAGGGTGCCCGAGTCCAGTCGCAGATGCTCGCCGAGCTTCTTCACGGGCAGCGTGCCGTGCTCCCACAGCACCAGCATGACCAGGTACTGCGGATAGGTGAGCCCGAGGTCCTTGAGAACCACCCGGTAGACGCCGTTGAAGGCGCGGGAGGCGGCGTTCAGGTTGAAGCAGATCTGCTGGTCGAGGCGGAGCCAGTCGTCCGCGGCGCCCGGCAGCGGGGCCGTCGCGGGTGGTGGGCTCGGAGTGGCTGTCATGTCTCCAGGGTAGCCCTTGCGAGCCATTTGATTGCGCGCAATTAAATTGCGTGCTCTACTTGTGGTCGTACGGCGGCCGGACCCACCCCGGGCCCGGCCGAGCCACGACCGAAGAGGGAAGGTCCCCCATGGACGCGCTCTACACCGCTGTCGCCACCGCCACCCACGGCCGCGAGGGCCGCGCCGTCACCTCCGACGGCAAGCTGGACCTCGGCCTGAGCGCCCCCGTGGAGCTCGGCGGCAACGGCGAGGGCACCAACCCCGAGCAGCTGTTCGCCGCCGGTTACGCGGCCTGCTTCGGCAGCGCCCTCGGCGTGGTCGGCCGGGCGGCGAAGGTCGACGTCAGCGACGCCGCGGTGACCGCCGAGGTCGTCCTCGGCAAGCAGGGCGAGGGCTTCGCGCTCGCGGTGACGCTGCGCGTCGAGCTGCCCGAGGGCATCGAGGAGGAGACCGGCCGCAAGCTGGTCGAGCAGGCCCACCAGGTCTGCCCCTACTCCAACGCCACCCGCGGCAACATCCCGGTCGACCTCGTCATCGAGTAACCCCCGGCGGGCTCACCCCCCGACCCGCGCCAGCACCTCCCCCGTCCGCCGGCTCCATGCCACCACCACCGCCTCCTCGGGCACCCGCTGCCGGGGCGTCAGCAGCAGCCAGCGCGCGTGGTACCGGCGGACGACCGCGGCCCGCTCGGCGCGGGTCGAACCGGGGTCGAGGTACGCGCGCACATCGGCCACCCGCCGCAGCCGCTCCGCCTCGTCCAGCGAGGCGTCCGGCCAGGCCGGCGCGGCGAGGTTCGGCCCGTATCCGGCGATCGCGTGGACGGCGTGGTAGCCGTCGGCGATCACGACCTCGCCCGGCCCGATGTACCGCGCGGCCCACGCGTACGACGGCCAGTCCGGCGGCCGTTCGAAGCCCGCCGGCACCACCGCCCCGGCGTGCACGGTCAGGAACGCGGCGCACGCCCCCGCCGCCGTGGCACCGCCCAGCAGCCGCCGCCACACCGGCCACGGCCGCGGCGCCGCCAGCTCCACCGCCAGCGCGAACTGGGGCGGCACCAGCGTGAGCCCGAGGATCCTGCCGTAGGTGTAGTGGCCGCTGACCCAGCCGTACGCCACCACCAGACAGTCCAGTACGCACATCAGCACCAGCGGATCACGCCACGAGGCGCGCCGCGCCCGCAGCCACAGCACCGGCAGCCCGAGCAGCGCCAGCCCGAACTGCCCGCCGAGGTCCAGGTACAGCCGCCGGTGCATCGCGTCCACGCTGTCGTCCCCGGCCAGCGCGAACACGTCGAAGTACGGCCAGCTCGCGGCCGTCAGCAGCGCCACCGCCCCCGTCAGCGCCCACCGCCCGGCAACCGCCGGACCCCACCGCCGCTGCCACCCGGCGACCAGCGCCACCGCGCCCAGCGCCGCCGCGACCGCGGTGATCGGGTGCACGAGCAGGACCAGCCCGTACAGCGCGCCCAGCGCCGCGTACCCGGACACCGGGCGCAGCCCGCCCGGCCCCACGTACCGCACGGCCCCCGCGTCCCGGGCCCGGGCCCCCGTCAGCGCCCACGCCCAGAAGGCGAGCCCGATCGCGAACGCCGACGGGTAGGCCAGATTGCCCGTCATCGACATCAGGTTCAGATAGCCGCTCCACCAGGCCCGCTCCACCCCCCACAGCAGCGTCATCGCGCCGAGCGCCAGCACCGGCGCCCAGGGGCGCGGGGTCAGTACGCGCACGAAACGGCCGATCCCGGTGAGCAGCACCAGCAGGTTCAGCGGCCCGGTGAGCTTGACCACCTCCCAGCCGCCCAGCCCCGTCAGCCGGGCGAACGCGCCCTGCGCCAGCGCGAACGGCGAGTAGTAGGGGCTGCCCGCGCCCGGCAGGTCCGCCATCGGATGCCGGGGGCGCAGCAGATCGTCCTTGAGGCGCTCGACGACCGCCGCGTGCTGCCCGGCGTCGCAGCACAGCGGGACCCTCCAGTACGCCAGCGACATCACGAGCCAGAACAGGAAGCCGAACAGCTGGTACGGGGTGGGGCGCCAGGCCCCGCCGCCGCGCAGCGCCGTGGCACCGCGCACGGCCGGCCGGACGAGGACCGAGGAGCTCATCGGGGGGTGGGGAAAGGGAGCGTCGTGGGCATTTGCCCAATGTTCCCGGCACGCTCCACGGCATGACCCCGCGTCACCTCATCGGGTGAAGCGGGTGGTCAGCGTGCCAGTCCCACCGGTGCCCCCTGCGCCGGCACCACCGCCCGCCGCACCACCGGCTCCAGCAGCAGCGGCACGCCCAGCACCGGCAGCAGCCAGGCCAGCGTGATCAGCCGGTCGCCCCAGATGTTGATGTCCGGATGCCCGGCCTGGTTGAGGAACCCCGTGCAGGCGACGGCGACCAGGAAGGCACCGAACGCCGGCCGCCGCAGCGCCCCCAGGGCACCGGCCGCCAGGAACGCGACGAACACCGGCTCCCACGACTGCCGCCGCAGCCACTCCGTCCAGAAGTTCCCCTGCAGCTGGAAGAACTCCGCCCACGGCCGCTCCCGGTCCGGGCGGGCGAAGTGACCGGTGAGCAGGTCCTGCACGCTCTCCGACACCGACGGATACCCCAGCAGCCGGGCCAGCAGCACCGTGCCCAGCGCCCCCCCCCCCCCGGCCCCCGCGAGCGCCACCACCCCGCGCCCCGGCGGCCGCCCCCGCAACCGGCGCCGTACGGCGATCGCCGCGCCCGCGCCCGCCAGGCACAGCCCGAGGAACAGCGCCTGCGAGTGCTTGACGGTGAACAGCACGAGCAGCGCGGCGCCCACCAGCGGCGGACCCGCCAGCGTCCGCCGCCCCCGAAGCACCAGCGCACAGCCCCACAGCGCCGCCAGGGTGAGCGCCAGCAGCAGCCCCTCGGTCATCGGGCGCATCGCGGTCGTCCCGCACGGCAGGACCATGAACAGCGCCTGCCCGGTGAGCGCGAGCGGCACGGACACCGCCAGGGTGCGCAGCACCAGGAAGGCGAGCACCCCGCCCGCACAGGTCACCACCACACCCGCCGCCCACACGCCCCAGGTCACCCCGAACAGGGCGACGAACGGCGTCAGGAACACCGGATAGCCGGGCCGCACCTCGAAGATCCGCATGAACCGCTCCGGCATGAACGGCACGGTGCGCCCGCCGGTCTGCCCGGCCGCCAGCCGCGCCCGGACCTGCCGCCACTCCCGCTCCCGGCACTCCCGCGTCACCTCCGGCGCGGGGTCGGGGGCGTGGAAGCGGACCACGTCCACGTTCTGCTCGCGGTGCGCGATCGACGCCCGGCCCGCGCAGAACCAGTCGATGGTGGCGGTCGCCGCCTCCCGCTTGTCCGCACCGGTCAGACTCAGGGCGTACGACAGGTAGTTCTTGCTGTCGGGGGTGTCCCGGCCGGTGACGTTGGCGAGTTGCAGCAGCGCGAAGACGGCGGCCAGCAGCAGGACCCGGGTGCGCGGCCTCACGACGGGGTCAGCAGATCGCGGCCGGTGGCCTGGGACGGCACCCGGGCCGGTCCGGCCGGCCGCTCGGGCATCCGCTCGACCGGCATCAGCGTCCGCACCACCCGCTCGGCGGCCCGTCCGTCGTCGAACTCGCAGAACCGCTTACGGAACGCCGACCGCAGCCGCGCCGCCTCCTCGTCCCGCCAGGTCCCGGAGTCGAACAGCCACGCCAGCTCCCAGGGGGAGCGCGCCACATGGCCCGGCGCCTCGTCGGTGATGTCCAGGTAGGTGCCCCGGCTCGCCCGGTAGGCGTCCCAGTCGTCGGCGTACACGACGATCGGGCGGTCCAGAAGGGCGTAGTCGAACATGACCGACGAGTAGTCGGTGACCAGTACGTCGGCGGCGAGCAGCACGTCCTGCACCTCCGGCTCGTCCGTGGCGTCGACGAGCACGCCCCGCCGGTGCAGCTCGGACAGGCCGAGGCCGCGCGCCGGCCCGGTGGCCAGCGAGGGGTGCAGGCGGACGACGAGAGTGCGGCCCTCGCCAAGCTCTGCGGCGAACCGGGCGAGGTCGAGCCGCTCCACAAGACCGCCCCTGCGGTAGTCGCGGCGGGTCGGCGCGTACAGCACCACCGTGTCGCCGTCCGGGACGCCGAGCCGTTCGCGCACCGCACGCCCCCGGTCCGCCGGCGCCGCGACCAGGACGTCGTTGCGCGGGCTGCCGCTGCGCAGGGAGGTGAAGTGGCAGGGGAAGGCCCGCTCCCAGACCAGTTCGGAGTGCCGGTTGGCGACCAGGCTGTAGTCCCAGCGGTCGGCCCGGCGCAGCATCTGCGGGACGTCGAAGCCGAGCCGGGCGCCGGGCCGGTCCAGCAGATCGGCGCCCAGGTACTTCAGCGGGGTGCCCCGGTGGGTGTGGATGTGCACGCTTCCCGGGCGCTTGACCAGTGATCCGGGCCAGTTGACGTTGTTGACGAAATACGTGGCCCGCTCGGTCACCCGGCGGTATCCGGGCGAGTCGAGCAGCACGTACTCGGTGTCCGGCTCAAGACCGGCCGCCTGCTCCTCGTCGGCCAGCACCCATACGCCCCGGAGGTGCGGGGCGAGTTCGCGTGCCGCGCGGTGGATCGCCGCCGGGTCGCCGAGCACGCCCCGGTGCGAGAACGCCGAGTACACGGCGAGGTCCGGGTCGAGCGGACGCGGGAACGCGGACCGGGCACGGGTGTACCGCGCCGCCGTCGCCGTACCCGCCTGCCGGGCCCGCCGCCCCAGCTCCCGCCCGGCCTTTCCTGCCCGCTGCCGCAGGACGTACCCGGCGTAGCTCCCCTCCAGCACCCGCAGTTCCGCCGGGACCGTCGCGCCCTTTGGCCGGTTCGCCCGGAACATCTCGGCCGTACGGCGGAAGAACTCGCCCTTGTCGGACGGCGGCAGACGGTCCGGCTTGGAGAGGATGTCGAGACAGTGCTCGCCCATCTTGGCGTGCAGGAAGGGCCGCCAGTGCGCCAGCGCCGGGCGGGCGTCGACGAACCGGAACACCCGCGCGTACTGCTCGTGGACGTCGAAGTGCCTGCGGCTGGTGGTGGACAGGATGCTGCCCCGGCGGCGCTGCCGGTAGTACACGCAGATCCGGTCCAGGGTGGCGATGCGCTCCGCGCTGAGCAGCACCGGGAACGTCCAGGGCGTGTCCTCGTAGTAGCCGGGCGGGAAGGCGAAGCCCTCCCGTGCGACGAAGTCGCGGCGGTAGACCTTGTTCCACACCACCATCAGCAGATCGAGGATCTCGGGCCGCTCGGCGGCCGTGAACACGTCCTCGGTGGCCAGCACCCGGGCCAGGACGTTGCGGCGGGTGCCGCCCCACCAGTGGGTGCGGGCGTAGTCGAAGACCAGGACGTCCGGGTCGCCGGTCTCGTCGAGGCGGTCGGCCGTCGCGCGCAGCGCGCCCGGGGTGAGGGTGTCGTCGCCGTCGAGGAAGAACAGGTAGTCGCCCGTCGCGTGCTCCATCCCCGCGTTGCGGGCCCGGCCGAGGCCCACGTTCCGCGGCAGGTGCACCACCCGGACCCGCTCGTCGCGGGCCGCGTACGCGTCGAGGACCGCGCCGCAGCCGTCGGGGGAGCGGTCGTCGACGGCGATCACCTCGATGTCGCGGTACGACTGCCCGAGCACCGAGTCGAGGCAGGCGTGCAGGTACCCCTGCACCTTGTGGACGGGGACGACGACGCTGAACCGGGGCACGTCAGCTCCTCACCAGAGTGGCCGCGGGGGCGGGGACGCGCTCCGCGAGCGGGATCACGGGCGGCAGGGCCTCGGGCGGCTCGCCGAGCAGCACCCGGCGCACGACCCGTTCGGCGGCCCGCCCGTCGTCGAACGCGCAGAACCGCTCCCGGAACCGGGCCCGCAGCGCGGCCGACTCCGCGCCCGCGTACGTGCCGTCGCGGAACACGCGGGCCAGCTCGTCGGGGGTGCGGACCACCGGTCCCGGCGGCGCGTCCATCAGGTCGAAGCAGACGCCCCGGACCTCCCGGTAGACGTCCCAGTCGTCGGCGTACACCACGATCGGGCGGTCCAGGTTGGCGTAGTCGAACATGATCGACGAGTAGTCGGTGACCAGCGCGTCGGCGGCCAGGCACACGTCCTCCGCCGAGTGGTGCGCGGTTACGTCGATGACCCGGCTGACCCGGCCACCGCTCCCGCGCCCGCCCCGGTCGTAGAAGTAGTGGGCACGCAGCAGGACGACGACGTCCTCGCCGACCGCCTCGCAGAACGCCTCCAGGTCGAGGCCGGGCTCGAAGCCGGTGCGGTGGTCGCGGTGGGTGGGCGCGTACAGCACGGCCCTCGCGCCTTCCGGGACGCCCAGCTCCGCGCGGACGCGGGCCACGTCGTCCGCGCCGGCCGTGCAGTACACGTCGTTGCGCGGATAGCCGTACTCCAGGTGCTCGTAGGAGCCGGGGAAGGCGCGCTCCCACACGCGGGTGGAGTGGGGGTTGGCGGAGAGGTTGTAGTCCCAGCGGTCCACCCGGCCGAGGAGCTTGGTGAAGCTGCCGGTGGCGGCCGCGACCACCGGGTACGTCGACTGGTCGACGCCCATGGTCTTCAGCGGGGTGCCGTGCTGCGTCTGGAGGTGGACGCTGCCGGGGCGTTTGACGACGCCCTCCGCGAAGTTGGCGTTGTTGACCAGGTACGCGGCGCGGGCCAGCACCTCCCAGGAGCGGTGGCTGCCGATGACCGCGTACTCGACGCCGTCCGGCACGGTGTGCGCCCGGTCCGCCTCCACCAGGAACACCGAGCGGATGTGCGGGGCGAGTTCGCGGGCTTTCGCGTGGATCGCGGCCGGGTTGCAGGTGTAGCCGCGGCCCCAGTACGCGCAGTACACGGCGAGGTGCGGATCGAGCGGGCGGCGCAGGTGCATCCGGTACAACAGCCGGGTGCGCAGACCCCTGGGGCGCGGCACCGCGGTCACGGCCCGCGCCATCGCGCGGCGGACGCCGCGCAGGGCGGCGAACGCCCCGTAGGAGCCGGACGCCAGCAGCCGGTGCTGCACCCCGAGGCTGCCGCGCGGGGGCCGGTACCCGGCGGGGCGGTGACGGCGGTACAGGGTGCTCGCCCGCTGGAAGAAGGCACGGTGGCCCGACGGGAGCCGCCGGGGACGGGCGGCCGTCTTCAGCACGGCGGTGAACAACTGCTCGAACAACGGCGCCGACCGCTCGGCGGACAGGCCCCGTTCGGCGGCCCGGACGAGCACCAGCTCGACCTGGTCCAGCAGTTCGGCGTGGTGCTCCCCGGGCAGGTTCAGCCGGCTGCCCTGCCGCCGCACCAGGTGCCGTACGACGACCGAACGCAGCACCGCCACCCGCTCGGCGCCCAGCATCGCCAGTCCGCCCCAGCCGATGTCCGTGAAGTGGCCCGCGGGGAAGGCCAGATCCCGCTCGGCGACGAAGGCACGGCGCCAGGCCGCGCTCCACGCCGGGAGGCCCACGCCGGTGAGGTGCGGGGCGCGGTCGGGGGAGAACGCGCCGTCGGGGGCCCTCGCCAGCAGGGGCGCGGCCGGGTTGCTGGGCTCGCCCTCCCACCAGGGCGTCCGCTCGTGTTCAAAGGGCAGCACGTCCACCGGACCGGTCCGGGCCAGGCGCGCGTCCAGCGCCGCCAGCGCACCCGGCACGAGGACGTCGTCGCCGTCGAGGAACAGCAGGTACGTCCCCGTGGCCGCCCGCGTTCCCGCGTTGCGGGCGCCCGCGAGTCCGGACGACGGCGGCGCGTGCACCGGCGCCACCCGTGAGTCCCGCTCGGCGTGCCGGGCGGCCACGTCGGCCGCGGGGGAACCGGGTGCCTCGCAGACCGGGATCAGCTCGAAGTCACCGAAGGACTGGGCGAGGACCGAGTCCAGCGCCCGGCCCAGCCGGCCGGCGACCCCGTGGGACGGGACGATGATGCTGAAGCGGGGCATTCTGCTCTTTCCGTAGAGGATGTCGTGGCGCCCTCAGCGGGTGGGGCGCCGACCGGGCCGCCCCGCCGGCCGCCGGGCGGGCGGCCGGGCCGGGGTGGGCCGCGACGGGCCGGGGGGCATGGGAACTCCCTGTGTCCACGAGGGGAAACGGCGGTCAGTCGCGGTCGGTGACGGCCAGGGCACCGGCGGGCTGTTGCGGCGGTACCGTCGTGAGCGACGACGGGCCGGACACGGCACCGGCCGGCGGTACCGGGCGGCGCGCGTCCGGCGGCACCACCGGCGGCAGGTCCGTCTCGCCGAGCACCACCCGGCGCACGACCCGCTCGGCGGCACGGCCGTCGTCGTACGGGCAGAAGCGCGCGCGGAAGTCCGCCCGCAGCCGGCTGGCGCGGGCGCCGCACCAGCGACCGGTCGCGAAGACGTCGATCAGCTCGTCCTCGCCGCCCGCGACCGCGCCCGGCGGGAACGCCCGCGGATCGAAGTAGGCGCCGCGGGCCGCCTCGTACGCCTCCCAGTCGTCGATGTGCAGCACCACCGGCCGGTCCAGGCCCGCGTAGTCGAACATCAGCGGCGAGTAGTCCGTGACCAGGGCGTCCGAGGCCAGGCACAGCGAGGTGACGTCCGGGTGGCCGGTGACGTCCAGGACCCGGTCGGAGGCGGCCTCGCGCGGCCCGCCGTACGGGTGGTGGGCGGCGAGGGCCAGGACGACGAACCGCGGGCCGAGACGGCGTACCACGCGCTCCAGGTCGAGCAGCCGGCGCTGGGTGCGCCGGTAGTCGCGGTGGGCCGGCGCGTACAGGATCGCCACCGACCCCTCGGGGATGCCGAGCGACTCCCGCAGCCGGGCCACGTCCGCCCCGGTCGCCGTGTGGAACCGGTCGGTGCGCGGCCTGCCGTACTCCAGGGTGGTGTAGCGGCCGGGGCAGACCCGCTCCCAGGTCAGGGTCGAGTGGCGGTTGGCGGAGACGACGTAGTCCCACTGGTCGACCCCCTCCAGGAGCCGCGCGAAGTCGGTGTCCCGGGCCGCCGCGGGACGCTCCAGCAGATCCAGGCCCACATGCCCGAGGGGGGTGCCGCGCCGCGTCTGCACCAGGACCTGCCCCTTGCGCTTGACCAGCCCCGGCACGACGTCGGCGTCGGTCACCAGATACGCGGACCGGGCGAGCGCGCTGAAGTGGGCGGCCGTGCCGGGGACGAGCCGGCGGGCGGCCGGCGGAAGGATGTGGTGGTGCTCGGGACGGGCCACCCAGGCGGTGCGGACGTGCGGGGCCAGCTCGCGCAGCGCGGACTCCAGCGCGCCCGGGTCACCGCCGCGGCCCCCGTGAGCGGCGAAGACGGCCCGGTCGGCACGGAGCGGGAGCAGTCGCTGGAACCGGTAGTGCAGGCGCAGGGCCGCGCGGCGCAGGGCGCGTGGCGGCCACCCCGCGATCCGGGCCCACCTGCGGCGCAGCGCCGCCGCCAGCCGCAGCACCCGGTAGGTGCGGTGCAGTCCGAAACGGACCATCGTGTGGTGGACGCGGGCGCGCGCGGACCCGGACGCGCCGGGCGTCCGATGGCGCCGGCAATGGACACGCGCCCGGCGCAGGAAGGCGGCGCGCGCCCCGCGTGGCAGCCGGTCCCGCCGCCCGTACACCGTCACCAGGTGGTCGAGCATGCGGCGGAACAGCACCGGCCGCCAGCGCTCCAGCCCGGGCCGCTCGTCGAGGAACGCGAAGACCCGGTCGTACTGGTCGAAGACGTCGAAGTGCCGTTCGCTGGTGGTGCGCAGGATGCCGCCGGTCCGGCGCTGCCGGTAGTGCACGCACACCCGGTCCAGGGTGGCGATGGACTCCGCCGTCATCAGGACCGGGTACGTCCACGGGGTGTCCTCGTAGTAGCCGGGCGGGAAGACGAAGCCCGCGCGCTCGACGAACTCCCGCCGGTACGCCTTGTTCCACGCCACCATCAGCAGATTCAGCAGGCCCGGCCGGTCCGTGAGGCGGAACGGCGCGGGTCCGTGCTCGGTGAGTTCGGCGGCGACCCGGTTGCGCACGGCCTCGCCCGACCAGTGGGTGCGCGCGTAGTCGTAGACCAGGACGTCCGGTTCGCCCGTCTCCTTCAGCCGGTCGGCGAGGGCGAGCAGCGCGTCGGGCGTGAGGGTGTCGTCGCCGTCCAGGAACACCAGGTAGTCGCCCCTCGCCCGCTCCATCCCGGCGTTGCGGGCCGGGCCGAGGCCGGCGTTGGCCGGCAGGTGCACGGCCCGTACGCGCGGGTCGCGGGCCGCGAACTCGTCGATCACCGCACCGCAGGCGTCCGGCGAGCAGTCGTCGACGGCGATCAGTTCGAGATCGGGATACGACTGGGACAGCACCGACTCCAGGCACTCGTGCAGATACGCCTGGACCTGGTACGCGGGGACAATGACACTGAACCTGGGCAAGGGGCATCCAACGGTCGGTGCGGGCGTTCGGCCCGGCAACGGGCGCCGGCCCGGCTTGGTTACGCCACATGCGGCATCCGGGGGACGCCTGTCACACGAAGGGGCGGACCCGCGGTGGCCCGCCCCCTCAACGCGACATGCACGTCGGCTACTTCACCGCGCCCGCCATCACACCGGAGACGAACTGCCGCTGGAACGCGAAGAACACGACCAGCGGGACCACCATCGAGATGAACGCGCCGGGCGCCAGGACGTCGACGTTGTTGCCGAACTGCCGTACCTGCGTCTGCAGGGCGACCGTGATCGGCTGGCTCCCGGAGTCGGTGAAGATCAGCGCGACCAGCATGTCGTTCCACACCCACAGGAACTGGAAGATGCCGAGCGCGGCGATGGCCGGCCCGGCGAGCGGCATCACGACCCGCACGAACAGCCGCAGTTCGCCCGCGCCGTCCAGCCGGGCCGCCTCCAGCAGCTCCCTCGGGATCTCCGCGAAGAAGTTCCGCAGCAGGAACACCGCGAACGGCAGACCGAAACCGACGTGGAAGAGGACCACACCGGTCACGGAGCCGAAGATGCCCAGGTTGCCGAAGAGTTCGGCGATCGGGATCAGCGCCACCTGCACCGGCACCACCAGCAGCCCCACCACGGCCAGGAACCACCAGTCCCGGCCGGGGAACTCCATCCAGGCGAAGGCGTACCCGGCGAGGGAGCCGATCACCACCACCAGCACGGTCGCCGGGACGGTGATGTACACCGTGTTCAGCAGCGAGCCGGTGATGTCGTCGTTCTCCAGCAGTGTCTCGTAGGCGCCGAAGGTGAGCTGCGAGGGTTCGGTGAACACCTTCCACCAGCCGTCGGCGGCCATGTCCTGCGGGGTGCGCAGGCTGGCCAGCAGCAGCCCGACCGTCGGGACCAGCCAGAACAGCCCCACGACGATCAGGAACACGCGCACCAGGCCACCGCTCACCCACTGGCTGAGCCTGGAGCCGAGCGGCTGTTCGGCCTTGACGGGGGAGACCGGCGCCGCACCGGCCTTGGTGACGCTCATCGCCTGACCTCCCGCCGAAGCCGCCTGACGTTGAACCACATCACCGGGATGACGAGCAGCAGCAGGAACACCGCGATCGCGCTGGCGATGCCCGGCTGGTCCGACGCGAAGCCCTTGCGGTACAGCTCCAGCGCGAGGACGTTGGCGTCGTCCTGGGACGAGCCCGGGGCGATGATGAAGACCAGGTCGAACACCTTCAGCACATTGATCATCAGGGTGACGGTGACGACCGCGAGGACCGGCGCCAGCAGGGGCACCGTGACCCTGCGGAACACCTGCCACTCGTTCGCGCCGTCCACCCGCGCGGCCTCCAGCAGTTCCCGGGGCATGCCCGCGAGCCCGGCCGCGATCAGCACCATCGCGAAGCCCGCCCACATCCAGATGTACGAGCCGATGATCGCGGGCGTGACCAGCGACGGGCCGAGCCAGTCAAGACCGTTGTACGGCTCCTCGAAGTTGCCCGGCGGGAGCCGGAGCCGAGCCCCGTCCGCCTTCGACGAGAAGGAGAACGTGCCGTCGTCGCCCGCCGTGGCCGTCTCCACCACCTTGCCGTCCTTGACGGCCTCGATCCTCATCCCCGGATAGCCCAGCTCCGAGGCGTCCACGGTGTTCAGCGTGCCGACGCCCCTGCCGCGGGTGAAGTCCTGCCAGGTGGTGCCGGTGATCCGGTCGTCCTCCGGCTTCGGCGCCGCGGCCGGCTTCGCGTCGTCCGGCATCAGGTCCGGGGCGACACCGACCAGCGGCAGCGCGACCGTGTCACCCGCGCTCACCTCCGAGGCGGTCGTGAAGCTGCCGTCGTTGTTCCGCACGAGCGGCGATTCACGGCCCGGGTGCGCCTTCGGGAACGCCGACGACTGGGCGAAGGTGTCGTGCACCCCCACCCACACCGCGTTCGCCACGCCCTTGTCCGGGTCCTGGTCGTACACCAGGCGGAAGATGATGCCGGCCGCCAGCATCGAGATCGCCATCGGCATGAAGACGACCAGCTTGAACGCCGTTCCCCAGCGCACCCGTTCGGTCAGCACCGCGAAGACCAGACCGAGCGCGGTCGCGATCGTCGGCGCGAACACCACCCAGATGATGTTGTTCTTCAGGGCGGTGCGGATGCCGCCGTCGGTGAACAGGGCCCGGTAGTTGTCGAGTCCGGCGAAGCCGTCGCCGGACTGGTCGTAGAAGCTCCGGGCGACGGAGTACCCGATCGGGTAGACCACGAGCGCACCGAGCAGGACCAGCGCGGGCAGCAGGAACAGCGCCGCCACGGTTGCGCGGGTGCCGGTGACGCTCTTGCGCGACTTGGGAGCGGCGGGGGCCGTCTTGGGTGCCCCCGCCGCCGTGTCCGACGCCATCGCCGGTTCAGTTCCCGTACGCCGCGGCCGCGTCGGCCTCCAGCTTCGCCTGCGTACCGGCGATGTCCTTCGGGTTCTTCAGGAAGTCCTGCAGCGCCTTCCACTCGCCCTTGCCGGGCGTACCGCCGAACGCCTGCGGGGCCTGGTCGGACATGTCGAAGCGGAAGTCGTCACCGGACGCGATCAGCGCCTCGGCGATCTTCTTCTGCACCGCGTTCGGGTACGTCGACGGATCGATGCTCTTGTTCGGGGAGAGGAAGCCGCCCAGCTTCGCGTGGATCGCCGCCGCGTCGGGGGAGGCCAGGAAGGTGACCAGCGCCTGCGCCGCCTTCGAGTCCTCCAGGATCACGGCCGCGTCACCGCCGGAGACCACCGGCGCGGTGTCGCCGACGGCCGGGAACGGGAACACCTTCGCGTCCGTGCCGATCTTCGCCTTGGTCTCGCCGATGTTGACCTGCGCGAAGTCGCCCTCGTAGACCATGCCGGCCTTGGGCTGGTCGCCGCCGGTGAAGGTCTGCGTCACGGAGGTCGGGAAATCGGTCCCCAGCGCACCGGACGCGACGTAGTCCTTCTTGCCCCAGATCCCGGCGAGCGTGGTCAGCGCCTCCCCGACGGACGGATCCGTCCACTTGATCTCGTGCCGGGCGAGCTGGTCGTACTTCTCCGGACCGGCCTGCGAGAGGTAGACGTTCTCGAACCAGTCGGTCAGCGTCCAGCCTTCGGCGCCGCCGACCGAGAACGGGGTGACACCGGAGTCGTAGACCATCTGCGCGGTCGTGAGCAGTTCGTCCCACGTCTTGGGCTCGGCGGCCCCCGCGTTCTCGAAGACCTGGGCGTTGTACCAGATCAGCGACTTGTTGGCGGCCTTGTAGTAGACGCCGTACTGCTTGCCGTCGACCTTGCCGATGTCCTGCCAGCCCTGCGAGTAGTTCTCGCCGAGCTCCTTGGCCGCCTCGGTGCCGAGCGGCTTGGCCCAGCCCTTGTCGACGGCCTGCTTGATGGCGCCCGGCTGCGGCAGCATCGCCACGTCCGGCGGGGCGCCGCCCGCGACCTTCGAGCCGAGGAAGTTGACGATCGGGTCCTGGGCGGGGACGAAGGTCACCTTGGCGCCGGTGCGCTTCTCGAACTCCGCGAGGACCTTCTTGAAGTTGGCCTGTTCGGCGCCGGTCCACACGGCGGCGACCTCGAGGCTCGCGCCGTCCAGCTTCGGAAGGGTGACGGTGGTTCCGGTCCCGCCGGTCCCGCCGTCCTTGTCCTCGTCGCCGCCGCTGTCGTCGTCGCCACCACCGCACGCGGTGAGCGAGACCGCGAGCACCCCCGCGGCGAGCGCGGCGGCACCACGTATCCGGATGATCCTGCTCGTCCTGCGCATCACTGCCCCGTTCTTCGTACTCCGTCGTACTCCGTCGAACGTCGAGCGCTGTCCCGTGCGCTCTGGTCTACGCCCGGGGGGTAGGGGTGGCAAGACCGCATCCCGTGTCAAGACGGCTATCGTGACCGCGTCGTGACCACGCGTCACCGCGCAACCGCAGGCGTCGCCATCCGCGGGCAGTCGTGCCGCTGGGGCGGCACGGGTGGGCGCGACGGCACCCCGCAAGCGCCGGGCCGCGCGAACACCCCCACCCAGCCCTCACCCCGTGCACCCGCACAACCGACCGCCCCGTCAGAGCAGCGACGGCACCTCCGCCGCCGCCACCTGCCGCGCCGCCCGCTCCAACGCACTGGCGAGCAACGCCAGATCGGTGGGCCCGTTACCGAGCTCGCGCACCTGCCGGCGAGCCGGCGGATCCCCCATGCGGTGCCATTCCAAAGGAACGACCGTCGGCCGCAGGGTCGCCGTCCGCGGGATGCGGCCGGTCACCCGGCCGCCCTGGAACGCCGTCTCCCGCCCGTCCGGGTGGGTCAGCCGCCCCCGCCCCGGCGCCGGTTCGTCCGGCCCGCCCCCCGGCACCGGCGCGTCGAGCGCGACCCGCAGCGACGCCTGCCGCACCGGTTCGGTCTGCGCCGTACGGGCACAGGGCCCGGTGGCCGCCACCAGATGCACGCCCAGCCGCTCACCGTCCCGCGCCACCGCCTCCAGTGCCCGCATCACCGATCCGGCGGCGGGCCGCCCCGGCGAACCGAGCGCGGGGGAGACCAGCGCGTCCAGGTCGTCCACGACCACCACCAGCCGGGGCAGCGGCGGCGCGGCCCCCGTCTTGCGCCGGTCCGCCCCGGGCCGCAGCCGCAGCGTCGAGCTGGGCGGGGTGTCGAGGTCCCCGTTCTGCTCCGCGCGGGACGCGGCCGCCGTGCGCTGGGCGACCATACGGTCCGACAGCTCCCGCCCGGTGTGCCACTCCGCGAAGTCCGACCGGCCCAGCAGCTCCGCGCGCCGCTTCAGCTCGGCGCTCAGGGACTGCGCGAACTCCCGCATCCGCACCGGGTCGTTGGCGCACAGATGCGTGGTGACATGCGGTACGTCCGTACACACGAGCAGACCCTCGCCGGGCGCGGCGCCCGGCGTGGGCACGCCCCGGCCGTCGACCAGTACGACGGCCAGCCGGTCGGGACGCTCGGCGGCGGCCAGCGAGGCGATGACCGCCCGCAGCAGTTCCGTACGACCACTGCCGGACGGCCCCTCGACCAGCAGGTGCGGTCCGTCGGCGGCGAGGTCGGCGGTGACCGGGCCGCGCGGTCCGGCGCCCAGTATGGCGGTGACGCGTCCGCCGAGCGCCTGGGTGTCGTCGGCCGCGTCCGCCCAGCGGGCCATCAGCGAGGCCGGGGTGGCCCGGGCCAGGCCCAACTCGTCAAGGAGCCGCGCCGACCGGGGCAGCGGCGCCGACACGCGTGCGTGCCGCTCCCCGCCGGCGCCGTCCGTGCGCAGCGGTGCGAGCGCCCGCGCGAACCGCTCGGCCCAGGCGGGGGAGACCGCGTCGACCGTGGCGAGGGTGCCGTGGCCGACGGGGCCGGGGGGACGGCCGGAGCCGGCCCCGGCCACCCGCAGCAGGCGCAGGGCGGTCGCCACGTCCCCGCTGAGCAGGGCGACGGCCCCGCACCGCCGGAACGCCGGCGCCACCTCGCAGGCCGCCTCGTACGTCTCCGTCACCGGGGACGCGGGGGAGGCGGCGGCCGTCTCGGCGAGGCACACCACGTGGATCCCGGCCCGGGGCCCCTCCAGGGCCAGCCGTGCCACCGCCTCGCGCACGTCGGAGCCGCCGGGGTCGCCGTCCACGACGACCACGGTGTAGGGCCCTTCGTACCGTCCTTCGCCCTGCCCCTCGTACGGCACCTCGCCGGATGTGCGGGGGCCCGTGTGGTCGTGGTCCTCCAGCCGGCGCAGCAGTTCCTCGGCGCGGGCCGCGGCCTGTTCGCGGTCGTGCGCGAGGAGCAGGCGGCAGTCCTGGCCGTGCCCCGGGCGTACGTGCGGCAGCCAGCCCAGCCAGGACCACTCGGCGGTGCGCTCCGCCAGGGGGCGGGAGGGGTCCGCGGCGATCAGGACGATCTCCAGGGTGTCGGGGGAGTGCAGCGCGGCGAGCTGGGCGAGCACCGCGCGGGCCAGCCCGGCGAGCCGCTCGCGCGGGCCGGCCAGTCCCAGCGCGCCGGCCTCGCGCAGCCCCGAGGTCACCGGTACGGCGGGCAGCAGACCGGAGCCGTCCGGCGCCGTCCGGTCCGCGGTGCCGAGCCGCACCGCGAGCGCCTCCGGGTGGTCCGGCCCGCGCTCCCACAGCCGGGGGCCGGGGCCGAGCGCGGTCAGCAGCAGTGTGGCGGGGTCCGGCCAGGTCTCGGGCACGGCGGGGGCGGCCGCGCCCGGATCGGGGACGACACCGGAGGCCTCCTCGCCGTGGGCGGCCCACGCGGCCTCCGGCTCCTGCCGCCCGCCGGTCAGCCGCCGTGCCCAGGCGGTGAGTCCGCCGCGCCTGCGCCCGCCCGTCGGCCGGGGGAGGTCGGTGCCGCGCACGGGGGTGCCCTTGCGGGTGCCGGGGAACTCCTCGTGCGGGGTGGAGGGGGTGCCGGTGGGCATGTGGCCCGTGGCGGGCCCGGTGGTCGGGCCGGTGAGGCGGCCGGGTGCGCCGCCGGTGGTCCGGCCGGATGCCGGGACGGCGGTCTCACCGGCGCCGCGGCCGGGAGCGGCGCCACCGGCCGTCTCGTCCCGGGTCCTCTCGGGAACCGTCCCGGCGGAGCGATCGGCGGCGCCGGGGCCCGCACCGCGCGCGCCCGCGCCGGAGCGCCCCGCGTGGGTGTCCCCGTCGGCGGGCAGCGGGCGTGACACGCGGCGGCCCTGGGGAAGGCGGGGCACGTCTCCCCGGGCGACCGTGTGCACCGCGCGCCCCCCGGGAGCGGTTCCGGTGCGCTCGATCCCGGGGGCGGTGCCCTGTCCCGGCACCCGCGGCGGTTCGCTCGCGCCGTCCCGACGCGCCGCGTCCGGCGTCTCCCGTACGCCCTGTGTGCCCTGTGTGCCCTGTGCGTCCCGTACGCCCTGTGCGTCCCGTACGCCCTGTGCGTCCTGTGCCGTCACGGCCCAGCCGGCCGGGCCGTGGGCGTGGTGGGTGGGGGCCGTCGGCGCCGTCACGCGCGCGCGGGGGTCCTCGTCGTCGGCCTGCCCGGCCGGGGGCGGCGGCACCCGTACGTGCCCCTCGCCGTCCGGTGCCGTGGCCGCTCGCGCGCGCGGGCCCGCCGCCGGGGTCAGGCGCAGGGCCGACTCGCCGATGCGCAGGAGGGCGCCCGGGGCGAGGCGGACCGGGCGGGGGCCCACGCGCCGGCCGTCCAGGGTCGTGCCGTTGGTGGAGTCGAGGTCGGCGACCGAGACGCCGCCGTCCGGGGCGACCGTCACCGCGCAGTGCAGCCGGGAGACGTCCGGGTCGTCGAGCGGTACGTCGGCGTCGGCGGAACGTCCTATCCGGATCTCGCCGCCGTGCAGCAGGTGCACCCCGCCCGCGTCGGGACCCGCGACGACATGCAGCCGGGTCGGGGTCCCGTCCAGCTCGGGATGCGGCTCGGGCTCGCCCGGGGCGCCCACGGCCAGCACCGCTCCGTCGATCAGCGGCGGCTCGCCCAGCGTGCAGCGCTGGGCGTCCAGCCGCTGGTCACCGGCGTACAGCACCGGTGTGCCCGAGGAGCCGGAAGGGCCGTCGCCGCCGGGGACCACCGAGGCCAGTGCGGAGGCGACCGCGGCCAGGGCCGTGCCCGCGGGCGCCGTGACCAGCACGTCGCAGCTCGCGGCCCGCTCCCGCGCGGGGGAGGAGGTGCCCAGCGGGTCTACGACGGTCAGCCGGATCTGCATCGCCGTCAGCGGTCCCTTCTGCGCGGGCGCCCGCGACGCGGGGGGACACCACCACCCCGCGGTCCCCCACCGCGGACTTCCCCCACCGCCACACGCGCACGTACGGCCAGTACTGCACGCATCCTCGCACCTGCCACTGACAACGCGCCCGCACTCCGGCAGCAAATGATCTTGATTGGTCGCCTCTGCCCGCAAAAGTGCCTGACCGGTGAGGAGCGAATGATCGTTCCGGGTCCACTTGAGATCGGTCACGTCCGGCATGCGGCAACCAACGGACCGAGTCGAGCGTCTTTCCTGCGAACCTCCGAACAGGGAGGGGAACCGGTACGTAAGTCCCACAGTGGGATCGCGTCGAAGACGACCGTCCGGTATCCCGCGCGGCGGCACTACAGTGGGTCGGAACGTTCCGTAGCGCGGTGGACCAGGGTGTACGCCAAGCAGGCAGCAGGGAGTGCGTGACGTGCGGCCAGTCGGCAGCAAGTACCTGCTCGAGGAGCCGCTCGGACGCGGCGCCACGGGCACCGTCTGGCGAGCCCGCCAGCGGGAGACCGCGGGCGCCGAGGCGGCCGTGCCGGGACAGCCCGGCGAGACCGTCGCGATCAAGGTCCTCAAGGAGGAACTCGCAGGCGACGCCGACGTCGTGATGCGCTTCCTGCGGGAGCGGTCCGTCCTGCTGCGGCTCACCCACCCCAACATCGTCCGGGTCCGCGACCTGGTCGTCGAGGGCGATCTGCTGGCGCTGGTCATGGACCTCGTCGAGGGCCCCGACCTGCACCGCCACCTCCGTGAGAACGGCCCCTTCACCCCCGTCGCCGCCGCCCTGCTGACCGCGCAGATCGCCGACGCGCTCGGCGCCAGCCACGCGGACGGCGTGGTGCACCGCGACCTGAAGCCCGCCAACGTCCTGCTCAAGCAGCAGGGCGGCGAGATGCACCCGATGCTGACCGACTTCGGCATCGCCCGCCTCGCCGACTCCCCGGGCCTGACCCGCACCCACGAGTTCGTCGGCACGCCCGCGTACATCGCGCCCGAGTCCGCCGAGGGCCGCCCGCAGACCTCCGCCGTCGACATCTACGGCGCCGGCATCCTGCTCTACGAGCTGGTCACCGGCCGTCCGCCGTTCTCCGGCGGCTCCGCCCTGGAGGTGCTGCACCAGCACCTGAGCGCCGAACCGCGCCGCCCCTCCACGGTCCCCGACCCGCTGTGGACGGTCATCGAGCGCTGCCTGCGCAAGAACCCCGACGAACGGCCCGGCGCCGAGAACCTCGCGCGCGGCCTGCGCGTCGTCGCCGACGGCATCGGCGTGCACGCGAACTCCGCGCAGATCTCCGCCGCGGAGAACGTCGGCGCGCTCCTCGCCCCCGACCCGGCCCCCACCCCGGTGCCCGGCGCGCCCGGCGACGCCGACCCGACGCAGGTGCTGCCGCACGGCGCGGGCGCCTACGACCCCAACGGCGCGACCAGCGTCCTGCCGCAGACCGGCGGCCCGGCGGGCGCCGCCGACCCCACGGCCGTCATGCCCCCCGTGCCGCCGGGACAGCCCGGCGGACCCGGAGCCGGTCCGGAGGACCCGCACCCCTGGCAGAACCAGCTGCGCGCGGCCCGCGACCGCAACGAGCAGACCCAGGTCCAGTACCTCGACCCGAGTCAGGACCCGCTGCGCCGCCGCCCCCAGCGCCAGGTCGCCCGGCCCCCGCAGCAGCCGCAACAGCAGCCCCAGCGGCGTCCGCAGCAGCAGCCGCAGCAGCCGCAGCCCGGCCCGGGGTACGGCCACCCGCAGCAGCACCGGCCCCAGCAGTACGCCCCGCCGCCGGAGCCCCAGCGCCGGCAGCAGCCCCAGCCGCAGCGGTACGCGCCACCGCCGGAGCCGCAGCGTCCGGCCCGGGAGCCCCGGCAGCCGCGGCAGCGCGGCGCCAGCCCGATGCGCATCCCCGGGATGGGCTGTCTGAAGGGCTGCCTGTTCACGATCGTCATCCTGTTCGTCGCGAGCTGGCTGATCTGGGAGCTGAGCCCGCTCCAGGACTGGATCGGCACCGGCAAGGGCTACTGGGACCAGCTCAGCGACTGGTTCGGCTCGGTGACGGGCTGGATCGAGGACCTGGGCGGCCCCTCGGACCCCTCCGGAACGAACTGAGCCTGTTTGCTGATTTGTCGACATCTGAGGGTCGATTTCCGGATCCGCTGTGAAGGCCGGCACCCCGGACGCGTAGCTTTGGCGACAACACGCGTCGGTAGGAGCAGTCTTGGCACGGAGAATCGGCAGCCGGTACACCGCCCATCAGATCCTCGGGCGGGGCAGCGCCGGCACGGTGTGGCTGGGCGAGGGCCCCGACGGGCCCGTCGCCATCAAGCTGCTGCGTGAGGATCTCTCCTCGGACCAGGAGCTCGTCGGCCGCTTCGTGCAGGAGCGGACGGCGCTGCTCGGCCTGGAGCATCCGCACGTCGTCTCCGTGCGCGACCTGGTGGTCGACGGCAACGATCTCGCCCTGGTCATGGACCTCGTCCGCGGCACGGACCTGCGCACCCGCCTCGACCGGGAGCGCAGACTGGCCCCGGAGGCCGCCGTGGCGATCGTCGCCGACGTCGCCGACGGCCTGGCGGCGGCGCACGCGGCCGGGGTCGTGCACCGGGACGTGAAGCCGGAGAACGTGCTGCTCGACATGCAGGGCCCGCTCGGCCCCGGCGGCTCGCACCGCGCCCTGCTCACCGACTTCGGTGTGGCGAAACTCATCGACACCCCGCGCCGCACCCGGGCCACGAAGATCATCGGGACGCCGGACTACCTGGCGCCGGAGATCGTCGAGGGCCTGCCCCCGCGCGCGTCGGTCGACATCTACGCCCTCGCCACGGTCCTCTACGAGCTGCTCGCCGGCTTCACGCCGTTCGGCGGCGGACACCCGGGCGCGGTGCTGCGCCGCCACGTCACCGAGACGGTCGTCCCCCTCCCGGGCATCCCGGACGAGCTGTGGCAGCTGCTGGTGCAGTGCCTGGCGAAGGCCCCGGCGTCCCGGCTGCGCGCCTCC
Organism: Streptomyces sp. NPDC059454; assembly: GCF_042749965.1. NCBI lineage: Bacteria > Bacillati > Actinomycetota > Actinomycetes > Kitasatosporales > Streptomycetaceae > Streptomyces > Streptomyces sp. NPDC059454. The sequence goes on from NZ_JBHYVC010000016.1 coordinate 28,604, forward strand.
GAGCTGGGCGCGCGGCTGCGGGAGCTGCTGCCGATGCTGGCGGGGATGCCCCCGCTGGACGTGGACGAGCCGGACACCGAGTCCGCGGAGGAGGCGGAGGAGGAGCTCCGGTCCTCCGGGCCGGCCCCGGTCGCCGGGGAGCCGGTGCGGCGCCGCGGCGCGGTTCCGCTGGTACCGGGCGCGAAACCGGCCGACTCCAACCGCGACACGCATACGTCGATGAGGGTGCCGGCCCCCGACGAGCTGGCCGGCGGCGCCCGCGGCACGGCCCGCGCGCCCCGCGCGGCGGGTGCGCGCCGGCCGGGCTCCGCCCGCAACCGCGCGGTCACCCGCCGGCGCCGGCTCACCCTGGCCGTGGCGGCGGTGCTCCTGGCGGCGGCGGGAGTCGGCACCTGGCTGGCCACGGCGGAGGACGAGGCGGCACCGCCCCGGGACACCCGGGACTCGGCCCCGGCCAACCCCTGAATCCCCCGGGGACGGGAAGGGCCGGCGGGGGCGAAACGAACGAGCGGCCCACGGACAGAAGTCACCCCGCCCCGACCGACCCGGTCCCGGTGAGCGCCGCCCCGGCCCCGCCGCACTGCATGGGCCGGCCGGCGGAGCCGTTACGCTGGAGGGCGTGGCAGTCGTCGATGTATCCGAAGAGCTCAAGTCCCTCTCCTCGACCATGGAGTCGATCGAGGCCGTTCTGGACCTCGACAAGCTGAGGGCAGACATCGCCGTGCTCGAGGAGCAGGCGGCCGCGCCGTCCCTGTGGGACAACCCGGACGAGGCGCAGAAGATCACCAGCAAGCTCTCCCACCTCCAGGCCGAGGTGCGGAAGACCGAGGCACTCCGGGGCCGGATCGACGATCTCTCCGTGCTCTTCGAGATGGCCGAGGAGGAGGACGACCCGGACACCCGCGCGGAGGCCGAGTCCGAGCTCGCGTCCGTCAAGAAGGCGCTGGACGAGATGGAGGTCCGGACGCTGCTCAGCGGCGAGTACGACTCCCGCGAGGCGCTCGTCAACATCCGCGCGGAGGCCGGTGGCGTCGACGCCGCCGACTTCGCCGAGAAGCTCCAGCGCATGTACCTGCGCTGGGCCGAGCAGCGCGGTTACAAGACCGAGCTGATCGAGACGTCGTACGCGGAGGAGGCCGGCATCAAGTCGACCACCTTCTCCGTCCAGGCGCCCTACGCCTACGGCACCCTCTCCGTCGAGCAGGGCACGCACCGCCTGGTGCGCATCTCGCCCTTCGACAACCAGGGCCGCCGCCAGACCTCCTTCGCGGGCGTCGAGATCCTCCCCGTGGTCGAGCAGACCGACCACATCGAGATCGACGAGTCCGAGCTGCGGGTGGACGTGTACCGGTCGTCCGGTCCCGGCGGCCAGGGCGTGAACACCACCGACTCCGCGGTGCGGCTCACCCACCTCCCCACCGGCATCGTGGTCTCCTGCCAGAACGAGCGCTCCCAGATCCAGAACAAGGCCACCGCGATGAACGTCCTCCAGGCCAAGCTCCTGGAGCGGCGCCGTCAGGAGGAGCAGGCCAAGATGGACGCCCTCAAGGGCGACGGCGGCAACTCCTGGGGCAACCAGATGCGTTCGTACGTGCTGCACCCGTACCAGATGGTCAAGGACCTGCGTACGGAGCACGAAGTCGGCAACCCCGAGTCCGTGTTCAACGGCGAGATCGACGGCTTCCTGGAGGCCGGAATTCGCTGGCGCAAGCAGCAGGAGAAGTAACCTCCCGCGCGAACGCCGATTTGTCGACAAGGCAACTGCCGCCCCTCGGGCGGCAGTTGCCTTGTCGTGTCGAGGATGTCTGGGTTTTACGTCACACTCACAGCTTCGTTGTCCGGCAAAGCGTGCGTAGGCGGACATCGCGTGCGCAACGGCCTTGACGTTCTTTTGGAAAATGGGAAAGGTGAGGCTCGGCATGCGTATCTCTGGGGCGCATGTGAACCGGGGGGCGTTTCACCGCAGTCACCCCTGTTGATCACCGCCCCGAGCGCCGCCTCATTGACGATGAGCTACTGGGGGTAGCAACCACATGACCAAGAAGACGCGGATCCGTGTCGCTCGGATCGCGGCCGGCGCCGTGATCGCGGCCGGCGCCTCGCTGACGGCGGCCGGCGCGGCCTCCGCACTCGACCTCACCGGGACCGCCTCGGCGAGCGGAGAGGGCCTCGGCCTCGGTGTCAGCGCGAGCCTCGGCGACGAGGACCCCGACCCCGAGATCCCGACGGAGCCGGAGGAGCCCACCGAGCCGGAGATCCCGACGGAGCCGGAAGAGCCCACCGAGCCGGAGGAGCCCACCGAGCCGGAGGAGCCGACGGAGCCGGAGGAGCCCACCGAGCCGGAGGAGCCCACCGAGCCGGAGGAGCCGACCGAGCCCACCGAGCCGGAGGAGCCCACCGAGGAGCCCTCGGAGGACCCGACCACCCCGGGCAACGGCGGCGGTAACGGCGGCGGCAACGTCACCGACCCCGACGGTGGCGCCTCGCCGCAGGACGAGGGCTCCTCGGCCCTCACCGACACCGGCGACGACGTCCCGGCCACCTCGGCCCAGGGCGACGGCAAGGAGCTCGCCGAGACCGGTGCCGCCGAGACCACCTTCCTGCTGATCGGTGCCGCCACGATGATCGCCGGCGGTGTCGGCTTCCGGGTGCTGCCGCGCCTGATGACCGGCCGCGGCGGTGCCGCCGCCTGACGGTGGCAGCGCGTGTACGCACCGTACGCATGACGTAAGGCGAAGGGCCCGGAGCGCAACCGCGCTCCGGGCCCTTCGCCGCGTCCTGTGCCCGTGCCTCAGGCGGTCTGGTGGGCGAGCAGCGCCACCGCCGCGACCAGCACCGCCAGCAGTGCGATCAGCGTCATGGGGTTCAGCCCCGCGAAGAAGTTCCCCTGCTGCAGCCGCTCGCGGTTCGCACGGCACACCGGGCACCGGCCCTCGCTCACGGGCGCGGCGCAGTTCGCGCACACCAGCCGGTCGTACGTCATGCGCTCGCCCTCCTCGCACCGGTTCCAGCTGAACAACGCCCGCCCTCTCGCGAACGTTCCCCTCCCACTGTGCCAGGTTCCCGCGGAAGCCGCGCCGGGGTCGCTCCGGGAGTGATGGTTCTCAAGGAGTCGTGGCTGCGGTGCCGTGGGGGCCGGCCGCGCGGTTCCCCGCGGCCCTCGAGGGTGCTGTCCTCGCCCAGCGCTGGAACAAAAGGGCGCATCTCTTCCCCAACCCCTACCGGTGCCTGCGCTCGCCTCCCCGGTTCGCGTATGGTCACGCTCATCTACCCCCGGCTAACCGTGGTGCACCCGTGATCCGATTCGACAACGTGTCCAAGGCCTACCCCAAGCAGAACCGCCCCGCACTCAGGGACGTCACCCTGGAAGTGGAGAAGGGCGAGTTCGTGTTCCTCGTGGGCTCCTCCGGCTCCGGAAAGTCCACCTTCCTGCGGCTGGTCCTCCGCGAGGAGCGGGCCAGCCACGGGCAGGTGCACGTCCTGGGCAAGGATCTCGCCCGTGTCTCCAACTGGAAGGTGCCGCAGATCCGGCGCCAGCTGGGGACCGTGTTCCAGGACTTCCGCCTGCTGCCGAACAAGACGGTCGCCGAGAACGTCGCCTTCGCGCAGGAGGTGATCGGCAAGTCGCGCGGTGAGATCCGCAAGTCCGTGCCGCAGGTGCTCGACCTCGTCGGGCTCGGCGGCAAGGAGGAGCGGATGCCCGGTGAACTCTCCGGCGGTGAGCAGCAGCGCGTCGCCATCGCGCGGGCCTTCGTCAACCGGCCCAAGCTGCTCATCTGCGACGAGCCCACCGGCAACCTCGACCCGCAGACCTCCGTCGGCATCATGAAGCTGCTCGACCGGATCAACCGGACGGGCACCACCGTGGTGATGGCGACGCACGACCAGAACATCGTGGACCAGATGCGCAAGCGCGTCATCGAGCTGGAGCAGGGCCGTCTCGTCCGCGACCAGGCACGCGGCGTCTACGGCTACCAGCACTGACGCTCCACGGAAAGGCTTGATCAGACGCCATGCGCGCCCAGTTCGTCCTGTCGGAGATCGGCGTAGGTCTCCGCCGCAACCTGACGATGACCTTCGCCGTCGTCGTCTCCGTCGCCCTGTCGCTCGCCCTGTTCGGCGGGTCGCTCCTGATGAGCGACCAGGTGAACACCATGAAGGGCTACTGGTACGACAAGGTCAACGTCTCCATCTTCCTGTGCAACAAGAGTGACGCCGAGTCCGATCCCAACTGCGCCAAGGGCGCGGTGACCGACGACCAGAAGGGCCAGATCAAGACCGATCTGGAGAAGATGTCGGTCGTCGACTCGGTGACGTACGAGTCGCAGGACGAGGCGTACAAGCACTACAAGGAGCAGTTCGGCGACTCCCCGCTGGCCAGCTCCCTGACGCCGGACCAGATGCAGGAGTCGTACCGCATCAAGCTGAAGGACCCGGAGAAGTACCAGGTCATCGCCACCGCCTTCGACGGGCGGGACGGCGTGCAGTCGGTGCAGGACCAGAAGGGCATCCTGGACAACCTCTTCGGGCTGCTGAACGGCATGAACTGGGCCGCCCGCGCGGTGATGGCGCTGATGCTGGTGGTCGCCCTGATGCTGATCGTGAACACGGTGCGCGTCTCCGCGTTCAGCCGCCGCCGCGAGACCGGCATCATGCGCCTGGTCGGCGCCTCCGGCTTCTACATCCAGACGCCGTTCATCATGGAGGCCGCGGTCGCCGGACTCATCGGCGGCATGCTCGCGTGCGGGTTCCTGGTGGTCGGGCGGTACTTCATCATCGACAACGGTCTGGCCCTGTCGGAGAAGCTGAATCTGATCAACTTCATCGGCTGGGACGCCGTCCTGACGAAGCTTCCGCTGATCCTCGCGACCAGTCTGCTGATGCCCGCGCTGGCCGCGTTCTTCGCGCTGCGCAAGTACCTGAAGGTGTGACTCTTGCCAAGAGGGGCGCGCGGTCAACCGGCCGTGCGCCCCTTCGCGTTGTCCTAGACTCACCGGCATGTCAGGTCGTGCCCTGTTCTGTCAGCCCCGCCGCATCCGCCGCGGGGCCGCCCTGACCTTGGTGTTCGCGAGCGTGCTCGTCGCCGGCGCGGCCACGGGCAACCTCCCCGGGGCCGACGGCGGGGCCACGGCGGAGGGCGCCCCTTCGGCCGCTCCCGTCGGCCACGGCACGGACGTCGCCCGGGCGGCCGAGGAGGCCGCCGCCGACGGCACCTCCCCCATGGAGGCCGCACAGCGCGCCGTCAGCCGCAGCGGGGACCGCTGGGCCGCCGTCTACTCCCCGGGCGAGTACGAGGAGTTCGAGGACGCCCTGGACGGCCGGTACACCGGCGTCGGCCTGTGGGCCCGCGAGCGGGAGGGCCGTATCGAGGTGACGAAGGTGGGTGACGACACGCCCGCCGCCGACGCCGGGATCCGCGCGGGCGACCGGCTGCGCAGCGTCGACGGCGAGCAGGTCGACGGCCGGCCCGTCACGGAGGTCGTCTCCTTACTGCGCGGTGAGACCACCGGCGAGTCCGCCGGCACCACCGTCCGCCTCGGCCTGGAACGCGGCACGCGCGCGTGGCACGAGACCGTGCGCCGCGCCCGGCTGTCCCGGGACACCGTCACCGTCCGCGAGCTCGCCTCCCGGGTGACCGTCATCACGGTCGGCGCCTTCACCAAGGGCTCCGGCGACGAGGTCCGCACCGCCGTACGGCGGGCCCCCGCCGGCACCGGCATCGTCCTCGACCTGCGGGGCAACTCCGGGGGACTGGTCGCCGAGGCGGTCACCGCCGCCTCCGCCTTCCTCGACGGCGGCCTGGTCGCCACGTACGACGTCGAGGGCGAGCAGCGCGCCCTGCACGCCGAGCCCGGCGGCGACACCACCAGACCCCTGGTCGCACTCGTCGACGGCGGCACGATGAGCGCGGCCGAGCTCCTCACCGGCGCCCTGCAGGACCGCGGACGGGCGGTCGTCGTGGGCTCCCGCACCTTCGGCAAGGGCTCGGTCCAGATGCCGACCGAGCTGCCCGACGGCTCCGTCGCCGAGCTGACCGTCGGCCACTACCGCACCCCCTCCGGCCGGGGCGTCGACGGCCACGGCCTCACCCCCGACCTGGAGGCCGACGAAGAGGCGCTCCAGCGGGCCGAGACGGTCCTCAGCGGACTCGGCCGCCAGCACCGTTGATAATCGGCTTCCCGCCGACCCCCTCCGTAGTGCGAAAATGGGCGGCACTATGGCTAAGGAAAAAGGGCGCAAGCTGATCGCGCAGAACAAGAAGGCGCGGCACGACTACCTCGTCATCGACACCTACGAGGCCGGCCTGGTCCTCACCGGCACCGAGGTGAAGTCCCTGCGCCAGGGCCGGGCGTCGCTGGTGGACGGCTTCGTCCAGCTGGACGGCAACGAGGCGTGGCTGCACAACGTGCACGTGCCGGAGTACAGCCAGGGCACCTGGACCAACCACAGCGCGCGGCGCAAGCGCAAGCTGCTGCTGCACCGCGAGGAGATCGACAAGCTGGAGTCCAAGTCCCAGGAGACGGGCCACACCATCGTGCCGCTCGCCCTGTACTTCAAGGACGGCCGGGCGAAGGTCGAGATCGCGCTGGCCAAGGGCAAGAAGGAGTACGACAAGCGGCAGACGCTCCGGGAGAAGCAGGACCGGCGCGAGACCGACCGGGCGATCTCGGCGGTCCGCAGGAAGCAGCGGGCGTAGGCCCCCGCGGAGTGCCGGGGAATACGCTGGCACCGACCCGCGTTGGTCACGTACGATGGCGACAGCACCTCACAGCGGGTGCGTCACCCTCCTCGGAGGGTCTTGAAAAATCAACATGGGGATGATCGGTTTCGACAGCGGCTGTCGAAGCAGGGGAAGCGTGTCGAGGAAGCGGCCATGATCTCGTAAACCACAGGCCGAAAAAATAATCGCCAATTCCAAGCGATCCATCTCCCAGGGCGAGCTCGCCCTCGCTGCCTGATCTTCAGGTAGCGAGCAGCGGCTCCCCTACTTAAGGGAGTGTCAGCCCGGGGGTGTTCCCGACCCGGATCCTGGCATCATCTAGGGAACTAAACCTTGATCCTGGTCACGGGGTGAAGAGGGAAACCACACAGTGACTGGGCCCGTCGGAGACTTGTCGGCGTGATCTCCGGGGCCGAGAAAAGCACAGCCGACTGCACACGGAGAAGCCCTGGTTCCGCACCGTTGGACGCGGGTTCGATTCCCGCCATCTCCACTTACCCCATGTGGACACAGGCCCCGTCGCTTCTAGCGGCGGGGCCTTTGTCATGCGGTCTTCCCGGGGGCCGGGCCGAACCGGTGGCCGTCACGCCCCGCGCGGCGCCGTGCTCGCCCGTTCCGTCAGCCGGGGCGGCAGCAGGGTGGCCCCCGGCACGGGGACACCGGACAGCTTCCGTACGAGCAGGTGCACCGCGCGGGTGCCCAGTTCCGCCGACGGCACGGCGACCGAGGTCACGGCGACGCGGGCCGACGCGGCGACGGGGGACGGGCAGACGGCGGTCAGGGACAGGTCGCCGGGGACGCTCAGCCCCAGCCGCTCGAAGGCGTCGATCAGCGGGTCGAGGAGCGGCTCGTTGTGCACCACCACTCCCGTCAGCGACGGCAGCTCGCGCACCAGCCGCTCGGCGATCGCGCGGGCGGCGTCCCGGCCGGTCCCGCACGGATGCACGGCCGAGGTGAGCCGGTGCCGGTCGGCGGCCGAGGTGAAGCCCTCCACCAGCCGCCGCGCGAACGCGGTCCGTCGCACGTACACCTCCGGCGGCGAGCCGACCAGCGCCACCACCCGGTGCCCGAGCCGTGCCAGATGGTCCACGCACAGCTCGCCGGCCGCCCGGAAGTCCAGGTCGACACAGGTCAGCCCGTCCGGCTCGGCGGGCACGCCGATCAGCACGGACGGCAGGGCCCCCGAGCGCAGCAGCGGCAGCCGGGGGTCCTGGAGCTGTACGTCCATCACGATCACCCCGTCCGCCAGCCAGGTGTCCGCGACGCGCCCGAGGCCCTCTTCGCCCTCGCCCTGGGTGAGCAGCAGCACGTCGTGGTCGTGGGCGCGGGCGGCGGTGACCACCGACACCGCGAACTGCGTCACCACCGGCACATGGACGCCGGACCGCATCGGGGCCGCCAGGGCCAGCACCTTCGACCTGCGGCCGGCCGGGCCCCGGCCACCGCCGTCCGCGCGGTAGCCCAGTTCACGGACGGCCGCCTGGACCCGGAGCCGGGTCGCGTCGGAGATCGGACGCTTGCCGCTGAGCGCGTACGAGACCGTGCTGGGGGAGACCCCGGCGCGCCGGGCCACATCCGTGATCTTCACCATCGGGGGTCCTCATCTGCACGGTCCGTGGGGATGCAGAAAGCGGTTTCGAAGCGCTTCGACGGGTGAAGGTATGTGCGGGACCCGTGGTCGTCAATGGGTCGGGAGCGAATCGGTGGAGCGGTTCGACGGCCCGAACAGGACGAGGGCGCAGAGGGCCACGAGGAGGGCGGTCGCGGCCGCCGCCACCGGCACGCCGTACCCGGCCGTCGCCGAGACGTGCTCCACCGCCCAGCCGCCCGCCGCGCTGCCGCAGGCGATCCCGCCGAGCAGACCGGTCACCGCGAGCGTCATGCCCTCGTTCAGCCGGTCCTCGGGGGTGTACCGCTGGACCAGGGTCATGGTGGTGACCATCGTCGGCGCGGTCGCCACCCCGGCGACCAGCAGCGCCCCCGCCAGCAGCACCAGCGAGCCGGTGAGCCCGGCCGCGAGCAGCGGCAGGGTCATCAGCGCGGTCATCGCGGCCAGGCACCACGGCAGCCGGGACCGCGCGGACCCGGCCGGGCGCACCGCCCCGTACAGCAGCCCCGCCGCACAGGACCCGGCCGCCTGGAGCGCGAGCACCGCGCCGGACGCCGCGCGGTGCCCCCGCTCGTCCGCGAACGCGAGGGTGACGACCTCCAGCGAGCCGAACACCGCGCCCGTCGCGAGACAGACCACCAGCAGCGGCCGCATGCCGGGCGACCGCAGTGGCGCCCGCGCGGAGGAACGCCGTGCGGCCGGCGGCTCGGTCGACCGCTGGGCGGTGAACAGCAGGACGCCTGTCAGCAGCAGCACGGCGCCCACGAGCGTGCCCGCCTCCGGGAAGAACGTCCCGCACAGGAAGGCCGCGAGCACCGGACCGAGCATGAAGCACAGTTCGTCCGCGGCCTGCTCGAAGGAGTTCGCGGTGTGCAGGGCCTCGGCGTCCCCCTTCAGCAGGTGCGCCCAGCGGGCCCGCGACATCCCTCCGGTGTTGGGGGTGGTGGCGGTGGCGGCGTAGGAGGCGAACAGGGTCCAGTCGGGGGCGCCGTGGCGCACGCAGAGCAGCAGCGCGAGGGAGCCGAGCACGGCGAACACCGTGGCCGGCAGGGCGACCCGGGCCTGCCCGTACCGGTCGACCAGGCGCGCGGTCCACGGGGCGACCACCGCCGTCGCCGCCAGGCCCGTCGCGGTGACGGCGCCGGCCAGGGCGTACGAACCCCGCGTCCCGGCGATCATCACGACCGCGCTCACGCTGAACATGCCCATCGGCAGCCGCGCGATGAGGTTGCCGGCCGTGAAGGCGCGGGCGCCGGGCAGCGCGAAGAGACGGCGGTACGGGCCCTTCGCGCGGGGCTCGCTCCGTGCGCGCGGGCCGAAGTCGGCGGCGACCAGGGTGTCGGCGGTGACCGTGAACAGGGGAGTGTCCCGGGAACGGGAGGTCGGCTGGGGCATGGCACCACCGTCGCCCGTGGCCGTGCGGCCGGTCCAACACCTTCTCCGCCCCGATTGACGCACCCGTGTTGTAAGTTCACGGGATGCCCGCCCCCGCCCACCTCGACCCCCGCCTGCTGCGCGCCTTCGTGACCGTCGCCGAGGAACTGCACTTCACCCGGGCCGCCGCGCGCCTCTACGTCGCCCAGCAGGCGCTCAGCAGGGACGTACGGCGGCTGGAACGGGAGCTGGGCGGCGAGCTGTTCGTACGGACCACCCGCCAGGTGACGCTCACCGCCGACGGCGAACGCCTGCTGCCGTACGCCCGCGCGGTGCTCCAGGCGCAGGACGACCTGCTCGCCGCCGCCGGACAGGCCCGGCCCCTGCTGGTGGACCTCAACAGCCCGGGTCTGCGCACCGCGCGCCGGGTGCTGCACCGGGCCCGCGAACTCGCCCCCGGCCACGAGCTGATGGCCCGCTACGAGAGCGGGCTGACCTGGGCCGCAGGGGAACTGCTCGCGGGGCGGCTCGACGCGTCGTTCGGACGGTTCGCGGGCCTCGCCCCCGCACTGCGGGCCGGACTCGGCCAGCAGCCCGTGCGCCACGAGCCGATGGCGGTCGTCCTGCCCGAGGACCACCCGCTGGCCGCACTGACCGAGGTGCCGCTCGCCGCGCTCGCCGGCGAGACGGTCTACGCCGGGGCCGGCAATCCCCGTACGCCGGAGTGGACGGATCTCGCGCGGTCGCTGTTCGAGGGGCGGGGGATCGCGCTCGCGCCGCCCGCGCCGCTGGCCGTCGGGGAGGAGGAGTTCCAGCGGATCATGTCCAGGACGCGTCACCCGATCCTCGCCGTAGTCGATTTTCCGCCACTGCCCTCGACGGTGCTGCGCCCTCTCGTGGACCCGATTCCGCTGTCACCCGTGTCCCTTGTGTGGCGGAAAGGGATGGTTCATCCCGCTCTGGACACTCTCCGGCGGGCGGCGGCCGAGATCGCCGCCGAGGAGGGCTGGCTGCGGCGGCCGGTCGAGGGGTGGTTGCCCGATCCGGACATTGTCGTGATGGCGGCCCGGTGATGTCTCACTACTGACACGAATGACTGCCCCGGGAACACAGGACCTCCACGTGCGCTACATTCGGTCCTCGAGCACGGTGTGATAAATGGGGCGCTCGGAGCGGGTGGGGGCCCGTTCCGCCGGCGGGTGCTCGGGCCGTACGCGCACCGTAAGTGCCCTGTGGGGGGAAGTGCGTGCGCGTGGAAAAGTGGCGAGAAGACGCCCAACCGGAATGGCCCGAGGGTGTATCGGCGTTCGAGAAGGGCGCCGAGGACGAGGACCTGCGTGAGACGAGGGTCCTTCCCCTGAGCGAGAAGCCCGCCGGCGCGGACGTGCGCGGGGCCGACTCCGGTCCCGGCTTCCTCGAGGACCGCTGGGCCCGCATCGGAGTCTTCCCCGGCGACAACGACAGGACCCGGGTCCTGCCCGACGCCGCCCACCGCGCGGAGCCCCCCGCCCGGCCCGAGCCGCGCGACGGTGACGCCCGTGGCCCGGCCGCGCCGGGCCGGACGACGCCGTCCGGAAGCCCGGCGGACGCTCCCTGGGACACCGAGCGCACCGCCGCCCTGCGCATCCCCCGCCGGCCGGGCGACGTCCCCGGCGCCACGACGGCAGGGCCCTCGTCCCGGCCGGGCGGAGTACGCCCCTCGGGCGACTTCGGAGCGACCGGTTCCCCGTCGGCTTCCGGGCGCCCGCAGTCCGACCCCGGGACAGCCGTCTTCCCGCCGACGTCCGGGCGCCCGTCGTCGGGCCCCGGGGCAGCCGGTGCTCCGACCGGGTTCCGGGGTTCCTCCGTGGATTCCGGTGCTCCGACCGGGTTCCGGGGTTCCTCCGTGGATTCCGGTGTCCCGACCGGGTTCCGGGGTTCCTCCGCGGACTCCGGTGCTCCGACCCAGTTCCTGCGCCCCTCCGCGGACTCCGGCACCCCGACGGTTTCCCGCACCCCCCTCCGTGACCCCTGGCAGGAGGAGGCCGGCGACTCCGCCGCGGCCACCCACGACCCGCACGAGGTGACGGTCCAGCTCGACTCCGTGCAGATCGGGGAAGGCCTCGAACTGCGCCGGGCGACGGGCCGGGTGAGCGGCGGACAGGACGCCGCCGGCGGACCCGTGTTCGTCGACGAGTCCGGCCGCCGCAGCCGTCTCTACCGCCGTATCGGCCTGGCCGTCGGCCTCGCCTGCGCCGGCTACGCCGTCGTCATGGTCGCCACGCTGCTGTCCGGCAACTCCGACGCCCCTTGGATGCCCGTCCCCGGTCAGGAGGACAAGCCCGCCGGTCAGGTCGGGACGACGCCGCGACCCGAGGAGACGGGCGCCACGCCCGGCACCGGCACCGGCCCCGCTCCGGGCGGCACGCCGACCACCGGCACCCCCACGCTGCCCGCGCCCGGCGCCACCGCACCCGCGACGGGCGGCGGGGCCGGTACCGCGGACCAGCCGGACACCGCCGCCCCGACATCCACGGCGACCCGGCAGAACACCACCGACCCGGCCACCGGAGGTGACGGCGACGCCACCTCCACACCCCCGGACGACACCGTGAGCACGGCGCCCGCCGACCCGCCGGTGTCGGAGATCCCCGACCCCGTGACGACCGCCCCCACCGGCGGCGGAGAGGCCGGGGGCACCGACAACGCCGCCGGTGCCCCCGCCGACCGGCCGGTCGTCGCCGCCGACGGTTCCGCCGCACAGCCGGACCGGTCCACCACCCCCACCGCACCGTCCCCGGAGAACGTCCTCTGATGGCATCCCGCTCCCCCCGCCGCAGGGCCGCCCACCGGTCACGCGGCGGCTCCCCGCGCCGCCGCGTGCCCCTGCGCCTGCTGCTTCCCGTGCTCGTCCTCGTCGCCCTGGCGGCCATGCTCATGCTGCGCGGATACGTGCACAGCGAGATCCTCGCCGACCACCGCGTGCAGAAGCCCGCCCCCACCACGCAGGTGCCCCAGGAAATACTGGAGGGCGGCCCGGTCATCGACGCCCGCGCCGGCAAGGCCCAGAGCCTGAGCGTCCCCGACCGCCGCCTCGTCCTCACCTTCGACGACGGCCCGGACCCGATCTGGACGCCGAAGGTGCTCGACGTGCTGAAGAAGCACGACGCGCACGCGGTCTTCTTCGTCACCGGCACCATGGCCTCCCGCTACCCGGACCTCGTCCAGCGCATGGTCGACGAGGGCCACGAGATCGGCCTGCACACCTTCAACCACCCCGACCTCGCCCTCCAGTCCACGAAGCGCATCGACTGGGAGCTGTCGCAGAACCAGCTCGCGATCACCGGCGCGGCCGGCATCCGCACCTCGCTCTTCCGCCCGCCGTACTCCTCCTTCGCCGACGCCATGGACAACGAGACCTGGCCGGTCACCCAGTACATCGGCAGCCGCGGCTACCTCACCGTCGTCAACAACACCGACAGCGAGGACTGGAAGCGGCCCGGCGCCGACGAGATCATCCGCCGCGCCACGCCCGAGGGCGGCAAGGGCGCCATCGTCCTGATGCACGACTCCGGCGGCGACCGCAGCCAGACCGTCGCGGCGCTCGACAGGTTCCTGCCGGACCTGAAGGAGAAGGGCTACGAGTTCGACAACCTGACCGAGGCCCTGGACGCGCCCAGCGCGCACAGCCCCGTCACCGGAGCCGACCTCTGGAAGGGCAAGGCGTGGATCTTCCTGGTCCAGGCCTCCGAGCACATCACCGACGTCCTGGTGGTCGGCCTCGCGATCATCGGCACCCTGGTCATCGGACGCTTCGTCCTGATGCTCCTCCTCTCCGGCGTCCACGCCCGCCGCGTCCGCCGCAAGGGCTTCCGCTGGGGCCCGCCGGTCCACGAACCGGTGACGGTGCTGGTCCCGGCGTACAACGAGGCCAAGTGCATCGAGAACACCGTCAACTCCCTGATGGCGAGCGAGCACCCGATCGAGATCCTCGTCATCGACGACGGTTCCACCGACGGCACCGCCCGCATCGTCGAGGCGATGGGCCTGCCCAACGTGCGGGTGATCCGCCAGCTCAACGCGGGCAAGCCGGCCGCGCTCAACCGGGGCCTGGCCAACGCCCGGTACGACATCGTCGTGATGATGGACGGCGACACCGTCTTCGAACCGTCCACCGTCCGCGAACTCGTCCAGCCCTTCGGTGACCCCAGGGTCGGCGCGGTGGCGGGCAACGCGAAGGTCGGCAACAAGGACAGCCTCATCGGCGCCTGGCAGCACATCGAGTACGTGATGGGCTTCAACCTGGACCGCCGCATGTACGACATCCTCGGCTGCATGCCGACCATCCCCGGCGCGGTCGGCGCCTTCCGCCGTTCCGCCCTGGAGCCCATCGGCGGCATGAGCGACGACACGCTCGCCGAGGACACCGACGTCACCATGGCGCTGCACCGCGCCGGCTGGCGCGTGGTCTACGCCGAGAACGCCCGCGCCTGGACCGAGGCCCCGGAGACCGTCCAGCAGCTGTGGTCGCAGCGCTACCGCTGGTCGTACGGCACCATGCAGGCCATCTGGAAGCACCGCCGCGCGGTGATCGACAAGGGGCCCTCGGGCCGCTTCGGCCGCATCGGCCTGCCCTTCGTCTCCCTGTTCATGATCGTGGCTCCGCTGCTGGCCCCGCTGATCGACGTCTTCCTGCTCTACGGCCTCGTCTTCGGCCCGACCGAGAAGACGATCATTGCGTGGCTGGGCGTGCTGGCCATCCAGGCGGTCTGCGCGGCGTACGCCTTCCACCTCGACCGCGAACGTATGACCCACCTGATCTCGCTGCCGCTGCAGCAGATCCTCTACCGCCAGCTCATGTACGTGGTGCTGCTCCAGTCCTGGATCACCGCACTCACCGGCGGCCGCCTGCGCTGGCAGAAGCTGCGGCGCACGGGCGTGGTCGGGGCACCTGTCGGTGGAGTGGTGCCGGGCCAGCGCGACCGGCGCAGCGATGATCGGAGGCCCGTGGCATGACCCACGGATACACGGCCGGCACGGGCACGAGCCCGGAGCCGGCGGGCCCGTACGGAACGCCGTACGCGGGGGCCGCGGGCGCGGTCCCGGGGCCGACGCCGTACACGGTCCCGCAGCAGCGGACGACCGAGCCCGCACCCGCCCCGGAGCGCAAGAAGCCGGGCCGGGACCGGTACCTGGACCTGCTGCGTTCCATCGCCCTGGTGCGCGTCGTGGTGTACCACCTCTTCGGCTGGGCCTGGCTGACGGTGGTGTTCCCGTCGATGGGCGTGATGTTCGCGCTGGCGGGCTCGCTGATGGCGCGGTCGCTGAAGCGGCCGGCGCTGGGCGTGATCCGCGGCCGTGTCCGCCGACTCCTGCCGCCCCTGTGGGTGTTCTCCGTGGTCGTGCTGGCGATGATGTTCGCCAATGGCTGGAACCCGTCCGAGGACCCGGACCGCGGCGGTACCTGGGGCCTGATCGAGCTGTTCAACTACATCGTGCCGATCGGCGCCCCGCCCTACCCCTGGCACATCGGCTCCCAGTCGGGGCTGCTGGAGGACACCTGGGCAGTGCAGGCCGCAGGTGTCCTGTGGTACCTGCGCGCCTACCTGTGGTTCGTCATCGCGTCGCCGCTGCTGTTGTGGTTGTTCCGCAAGGCTCCCTGGCCGACACTGCTCGCACCGCTCGGCCTGACGGCGATCGTCGGCACGGGCGTGGTGACCATCCCCGGTGAGACGGGCAACGCGGTCACCGACTTCGCGGTTTACGGCGGTTGCTGGATGCTGGGCTTCGCCCACCACGAGGGTCTGCTGAAGCAGATCCCGCGGTACGTCTCCGTCTCCTGCGCGTCGCTGGTGATGGCCTTCGGCCTGTGGTGGGCCTCGAACCACCTCGGCCCCGACGGCTGGGACCTCAACGACATCCCGCTGGCCCAGGCCACCTGGTCGTTCGGCTTCGTCGTGATCCTGCTCCAGTACTCCCCGTCCTGGCAGGAACTCCCGGGCCGCCTGGCGAAGTGGGACAAACTGGTGACCCTCTCCAACAACCGCGCGGTCACCATCTACCTGTGGCACAACCTGCTGATCATGGCGACGGTGCCGATCATCGACCTGGCCTACGAACTCCCGTTCATGCAGAGCGAGCGGGCGGTCGCTGCCCTCGACGGCGCGTACACCATCTGGATGTTCGCCCTCGTCTGGCCGCTCATCGGCCTGATGATCCTCGCGGTCGGCTGGGTCGAGGACCTCGCGGCGAAGCGCAGGCCGAGGCTGTGGCCGAACGGGAGCAAGAGCGGGCGGCCCCGGCCGAGCAGCGGGGCGCGCCGGGGCTGACGTCACGGTTGTTCATGTCGGCGGGGTTTGCCGGTGACCGTTGGGCCACTCGCTTCTTTGCAGTGTCGTGCTTCCGCGGGCCGCGTCAAGGGCGCTGCGTTCCGCTGCGCTGCACTCCGCGTCGCCTACGGCGATGGCCCTCCGGGCCACCCTTGACCCGGCCCGCTCCAGCACGGGGGAGAAGCGAGCGAGCGGCCGGAGGGAAGCGGGGGGCCTGGGCGCGCTCGCGATGCGGGGAGCGTTGGCCAGTCACCCGAGGTCTGCGGGCGCACTCGCGCCTCGCCTGCACGCCGGGCCGGCTCAGCGGCTGTCGGCGGCTGGGTGGTGCGGGCGCGCGCTGGGCGGGTGGCGGCACGCCGGGCCGGCTCAGCGGCTGTCGCCGGGTGGCGGATGCGCGGTCGCGTCTCGCCTGGATGGCGGGTGGGCTTGGCGGCTATCGCTCGGTGGCGGTGGTGGCGGTGGTGGTGGCGGTGGTGGCGGTGGTGGCGGTGGTGGGGATCCGGGGGGAAGGACGATGGGCAGATGTGCCCCGCCCTCGACAGTTCCCTACGGACGAAACCGTCGGTGGAGGCGCTGGGCCGCCGGGAAGAGGTGGAACAAATCCGCCCTGTCACTGTCCATCGGGCGATGATTGGAGCCTTTCTCCAAGGGAGGCGAGGCAGAGAACGGAGTGGAAGCCGTGGGGCGGGGCGGAGAGATGGAGGAACGCTCCAATCGTGCTCGGCGACCGGCGATCGATGCCCCCGGTACCTGCCTGGCAGGGCTCGCCTGCGCTGCTGCCACTGGTGACGGGCCTCCCTACCCTCCTGGCCGGAGACCGCACCCACTGCCCACCGGCCGGTAGTCGCTGAGTGCACGTGGCGTGCCGTCGAGATGCGAGTGCGCACCGCCCGCTACCTGGCGGTAGTCGCTGAACCGGCCCGGCGTGCAGGCGAGGTACGAGTGCGTACCGCGAACTCCGGGTGACTGTCAGCCGACGGCAGGTCGCAAGCGTGCCTGGCCCCCGCTTCTCTTCCGGCCGCTCGCTCGCTTCTCCCTCGTGCTGGAGCGGGCCGGGTCAAGGGTGGGCCGCAGGCCCATCGCCGAAGGCGACGCGGAGTGCAGCGCAGCGGAACGCAGCGCCCTTGACGCGGCCCGTGGAAGCACGACACTGCAAAGAAGCGAGTGGCCCGACGGTCACTTCGTGATGTGCGTGAGGAAGACGGCCCACGTGGTGGGGGAGAGGTCGAGCCGGGAGCCGGACGCGTCCTTCGAGTCGCGTACGAGGACGGTGGCGGGAGTGGTGGCCACTTCGACGCAGTTGGAGGCGTCTGGGCTGTAGGAGGACTTGCGCCATGCGTGATCGGACATCGTCACTCTCTCAGGTCTCCTGGGTGATGCGGTGGATCAGATCGCGGGACTCGGCAGGCTTGAGGGCGTTTGACTCCATGCGGTCGAGCACTGAACGGTACTTGTTCAACTGGGCTTCCGCGTCGAGGAATTCGCACCCGTGGTGGGTATCCAGCTGCACGGTGTCGAGCTGCGGGACGGGACCCAGCAGGTAGTCGATCGACTGTCCCGTTCCCGGGAAGGAGCCCTTGCCGAACGGGATGATCCGAACGGTGACGTGTTCCAGTTCGCTCATGTCCAGCAGGTGCTGGAGCTGGGCGCGGACGGTCGTGGAGCCGCCGTACCCCATGTGCAGGGCGGACTCGTGGATCACCGCCGTGTAGGGCGGAGGGTCCTCGCGATGGAGAATGCCCTGGCGCTTGATGCGGTGGGTCACGCGGTGCTCGATCTCGTACTGCCTCAAAGGCGGTACCGCTTCGCAGAAGAGCGCACGGGCGTGGTCCGTGGTTTGCAGGAGCGCCGGAATGTGGATCACCAGGGCGACGCGTAGCGCGGTCGTGTGGTGTTCCAGCTCCGCCAGGTCGACCAGTGCGGCGGGCAGGTGTTCGCGGTACTCCTCCCACCAGCCCCGGCGTCGGCGCCCGGTCATGGCGGCCAGTGCGTCGACCAGGGCCTGGTCGGAGCAGTCGTAGGCGGACGCCATCCCGCGTACGAGGTCGGCGCTCACAGGGCTGCGACCGGTCTCGATCATGCTCACGCGTCCTTGGTTGACGCCCAGGTGCTCGGCGGCCCTGGTCACCGTGAACCCCGCCTTCTCGCGGAGTTTGCGCAGCTCGGCGCCCAGTCTCCGTTGCCGCAGCGTCGGATTGTTCGTGGGCGGCACAGCGTGTCCTTCCTGGCCGCGAAGCGGCTCTCATGTCCCTCGCACGAGCTAATCGAAGATGAACCTCCCGTAGTTGGGAGATTTATCTTCCAGACCGGCTCTACCGTAGCGGTATCGCTCACCCGCCGCGCTCGTAAGCCGGAAGCGCACCGATCGAGGCACTGCCACCGCCCGGCGTGGCCGTGAGTGTGAAACCCAAGTCCCGCTCTGATCCCCGGAGACAACCATGGTCACCGTAGCCCCGCCCCACCCCTGGACGTACGCCCTTCGCCTCCCCCGTGACCCCCGCGCGGTACGCGTCGCACGTATGACGGTGCGGGCGGCGCTCGACGGGCACGGCATGCAGGACGCCGTCGACGTCGTGGAGTTGCTGACGTCGGAGTTGGTGACCAACACCTACCTGCACACCAAGGGGCCCGCCTCCCTGCGGCTCACGGGGCTGGGCGACGGCCGGCTGCGGGTCGGGGTGTGGGACAGCGACCCGTACGTCCCCGCTCCGTTCGGCGGGTCCGGCGAGGACTCCGCCCCGCTCGCTCCGGACGGCGCCGAGACCGGGCGTGGGCTGCGTCTCGTGCAGGAGTACGCCGACTCGTGGGGCGGTTGGGCCCTGGAGGGCGGTGCGCTGGGGCGAGGGGCCGGGAAACTGCTCTGGTTCGAGGTGGGCGGGCGTGCCACACTGCCCCTGTTGCGGAAGTGAACGGTGTGGCCAGGGGGCGGAACAAGGATGAGCAAGCGGCAGACGCAGAAGATGCTGCGGTTGATGGCGAGCGGGGAGCCGGTCGAGCTCACCAGTGCGATGGCGTCCGTGAAGAAGCTCGCCAAACTCGCCTTCGTCGCCCAGCAGTTCGGGTACGAGTACGCGGACGTACGGCAGGGTGGCGGGAACAACAGCCAGCTGAGGATGCTGATCGTGCCCGATCACAGTCCGCAGGCCCGCGCCCGCGCCGCGCAGAACTGGGCGCAGTACCCGAACGCCGGTGACGGGGTCTCGGTGCCGCCGCTCGTGCCGGACGCCTTCGAACTCCTCAAGGCCCGCATCAACTTCGACCTCACCGGCAAGAGCGCCGAGAAGCGGATGGGGTACGGCGCCCTCGGCGTCTCCATCGGCTGTGTGGTCGTCGCCTACCGGCTCGGGGGCACATCCGACGACTTCGTCATCGCGGCCGTGATCTGGCTGGCCCTCATGGCCGTCTTCGGCGTCGGCTTCGTCGTCACCCGCAAGCGCAACGCCAAGTTCGCGGCCCGGTTGCAGGCGGCCGGCTTCGCCCCGGTGGCAGACGGGACGGGCCGGGTGCGCTACCTGCCCCCGGGCGGGCAGGTGCCAGGGCAGCACGGCAACCCCTTCGGGGGCGGCCCGTACGGAGCCCAGGGTCCAAGGATGCCGGCCCCGACACCCGGAATGCCCGCACCGGTACCGGGTTACGGTCACCCGCCCCAGCAGGCCCCGATGCCGTACGCCCAGCAGCCCCCGGCCGCCTACGGCACCCCACCCGCCCCCGCCCCGTACGGCACCCCGCCCCAGGCTCCCGGCCCCTACGCCCAGCCCCAGCCCCCGTACGGGCACCCCGCCCAGCCGCCCCACCCCCAGCAGAACCCCCACTGGCAGCCCCCGCAGCGCTGACGCGGCGCCGCACCTCACGGCACCGCCCGCGCCCCCTGCCGGACACCTCTCACCCGGCCCCCGCCACGGGTGAGAGCAACGTTCCCCAGCGGTCACCGCCCGCCACAGCCACGAAACGACCCCTCCCTACCTTCGGGATCAGCCCCTCGCGGCACCGCCCGCGCCCCGGAGAGCAGTGGAGGCCTCATGACAGCCCGCAGCGGCCGCTGGATCCAGCAGTGGGACCCGGAGGACGAGACCTTCTGGAACCGGACCGGGGAGAAGATCGCCCGGCGCAATCTGTTCTTCTCCGTGCTGTCCGAGCACATCGGGTTCTCGATCTGGACGATGTGGTCCGTGCTGGTGCTCTTCATGGGCCCCGAGTACGGGCTGACGCCCGCCGACAAGTTCCTGCTGACGTCGATGGTCACGCTGGTCGGCGCCGTGGTCCGGGTGCCGTACACCTTCGCCGTCGCGGTCTTCGGCGGGCGGAACTGGACGGTGATCAGCGCGGGGCTGCTGCTCGTGCCCACCGTCGCCGCGTTCGCCGTGATGGAGCCGGGGACGTCCTTCTCCACGTTCCTGCTGGTCGGCCTGCTGGCCGGAATCGGCGGCGGCAACTTCGCCTCCTCCATGACCAACATCAACGCCTTCTTCCCGCTGCGGAAGAAGGGCTGGGCGCTCGGTCTGAACGCCGGCGGCGGCAACATCGGCGTCCCGGTGATCCAGCTCGCCGCCCTCGCGATCATCGGCGCGAGCGGCGGACCGCGCGTGCTGCTCGGCATCTACATCCCGCTGATCGTCGTCGCCGCCGTGCTCGCCGCGCTCTACATGGACAACCTCGCCTCGGTGAAGAACGACACCGGCGCCGCCAAGGACGCCGCGCGGGACGCGCACACCTGGATCATGGCGTTCCTCTACATCGGCACCTTCGGCTCCTTCATCGGCTACAGCTTCGCCTTCGGGCAGGTGCTGCAGAACCAGTTCGACCGCACGCCGCTCGAAGCCGCGTACGTCACCTTCATCGGCCCGCTGCTCGGGTCCCTGATCCGCCCGGTGGGCGGTTCGCTCGCCGACCGGTACGGCGGGTCGAGGATCACGCTGTGGAACTTCGTCGCCATGGGCGCGGCGACCTCCGTGCTGATCGTCGCCTCCATGCAGAAGTCGCTGGCGCTGTTCACCGTCGCGTTCGTCGTCCTGTTCGTGCTGACCGGCCTCGGCAACGGGTCGACGTACAAGATGATCCCCGGCATCTTCCAGGCGAAGGCACGGGCCAAGGGACTGGCGGGTGAGGAGGCGGCCGCGTACGGGCGGCGGCTGTCGGGGGCGTCCATGGGGCTGATCGGCGCGGTGGGCGCGCTCGGCGGGGTCGGCATCAACCTGGCCTTCCGCCAGTCCTTCCTCTCCTACGGCTCCGGCACCGGCGCGTTCGTCGCCTTCCTCGCCTGCTACGCGGTCTGCTTCGCGGTCACCTGGGCGGTATACCTTCGCCGCCCGGCGGCCCGGCCGACGGACACGGATGCCGCCCCGGAGGAGAAGTCGCAGCTCAGCTACGCCAACGTATGACGTAACACTGGTGACACGAAGCCGAACCGAGCCTGTCACGCATCGTTGACAGGCTCGGTCGGCAGGGAGGCGGAGCCGCATCTCCCTGCAGTACGCCGACTCGAGCCGGGACGAGAGCCATGTACGACGAAGAAGAGCAGCCACCGGAGCACGGGCCCCTCGCGGGGTTCACCGTGGGGGTGACCGCGGCGCGCCGGGCCGACGAGCTGGGCGTGCTCCTTGAGCGGCGCGGAGCTGCCGTGCTGCACGCCCCGGCCCTGCGGATCGTGCCGCTCGCCGACGACAGCGAGCTGCTGGCCGCCACCAAGGACATCATCGGGCAGGCCCCGGACATCGCGGTCGCCACCACCGCCATCGGGTTCCGGGGGTGGGTGGAGGCCGCCGACGGCTGGGGACTGGGCGAGGACCTGCTGGCGCGGCTGCGCGGAGTGCGGATCCTGGCGCGCGGCCCCAAGGTGAAGGGCGCGATCCGGGCCGCCGGGCTGACCGAGGAGTGGTCGCCGGCGTCGGAGTCCATGGCGGAGGTGCTCGACCGGCTGCTGGAGGAGGGCGTCGACGGGTTGCGGCTCGCCGTACAGCTGCACGGTGAGCCGCTGCCCGGGTTCGTGGAGTCGCTGCGGGCCGGGGGAGCGGAGGTGGTGGGGGTGCCGGTGTACCGGTGGATGCCACCGGAGGACCTCGGTCCGGTCGACCGCCTCATCGACGCGGCCGTCGCCCGCACCCTGGACGCGGTCACCTTCACCAGCGCGCCCGCCGCCGCGTCCCTGCTGTCCCGCGCGGAGGACCGCGGGCTGCTCGACGACCTGCTGGCCGCGCTCGGCCACGACGTGCTGTCCGCCTGCGTCGGCCCGGTCACCGCGCTGCCGCTGCAGGCCCGCGGCATCGACACGGTGCAGCCCGAACGCTTCCGGCTCGGCCCGCTGGTCCAGCTGCTCTGCCGGGAACTGCCCTCCCGTGCCCGCGCGTTGCCCGTCGCCGGGCACCGGGTGGAGATCCGGGGGCACGCGGTCCTGGTGGACGGCGCGCTCAGACCCGTACCGCCGGCCGGGATGTCACTGCTGCGGGCGTTGTCCCGGCGGCCCGGCTGGGTCGTCTCCCGCGCTGAGCTGCTGCGCGCCCTTCCCGGCGCGGGCCGCGACGAACACGCGGTGGAGACCGCCATGGCCCGCCTCCGTTCCGCCCTGGGCGCCCCGAAGCTGATCCAGACGGTCGTCAAGCGCGGCTACCGCCTCGCCCTGGACCCGGTGGCGGAGTCGAAGTACGGGGAGGGCTGAGCGCGGCGCGAGGGGTTCCGGCGACCGGGACGGGAAGGCACTGTGGGAAGGGAACAGCTTCCCGGATCGCTCACCGGCCCCCTCGCGCGGGGCCAACCTAGGCGGTGGCAGGAACATGGCACTGGGTACGGTCACGGCGGCGCCCCACGAGCTGCGGTTCGACACCGGGCGGGTCTGCCTGGATCTGCTCGCGACCACCCATCCCGTGGAACGGCTCGGCTCCGTGGAGGTGCTGCGCGCCTGGATCACCGGCTCCGGGCTCGTGCCCGCGGGCACCGTGCTCGCCCACGCCGACGCCTCCTGGCCGGTGGCCTTCCGTGAACTGCGCGGGCAGCTCGTCCCGTTGGTGCGCGGCCGGCCGGCGCCCGGTGTCCCCTCGTACGACCTGGCGCTCGCCCGGGTCAACGAGCTCGCCCGCACCGCGCCCCCGGCGCCCCGCGCGGTGCCCGGTGAGGACGGCGTGCTGGTGCGCCGCCTCGACGGCCCGCCCGGCCGCGCGGCGCTGCTCGCGGCCGTCGCGCGGGACGCGGTGGATCTGCTCACCGACCCCGTCGCACGCGGGAGCCTGCGGCAGTGCGAGGGCGACAACTGCCCGATCGTGTACCTCGACACCTCCCGGGGGCGCAGGCGGCGCTGGTGCTCCAGCGAGATCTGCGGCAACCGGGAGCGGGTGGCCCGCCACCGCCGGCGCGCGGCACTCGCGCGGACCTAGAAGACCGGTGTCCCTTGTGCGGCTTCTGCGTCCGGGCCGGGAAGGAACGGCGAAGTGACGTCGGTTACACCGCCGTTCACCGCCCTCGCCCTGTGATGGGTGTCACACCCTTGCCGTCGTGTCGGAAATGTAAAGAAGTGGCGGGGGGATTGTGGGGTCATGTCCCGGTCGTCACATGACCTCGCGGAAAACTGCCATCTCCCTTTGAACACCCGCCCCCCGCCGTCCGTACCGGTTGTCGAGCGACCGACTGGGGGATCCCCCGGACACCGGAGGTGGGCGTGCGCAAGGATGCGGCCGTGGCCAATGAACGTGGAGCGAGGGCCCGACATCGCATGTCCTCACAGCCCTCGGAACCCGACGAGGAGCTGATGCGCGCGCTGTACCGCGAGCACGCCGGACCTCTGCTGGCCTACGTCCTGCGGCTGGTCGCCGGAGACCGGCAGCGCGCCGAGGACGTCGTCCAGGAAACGCTCATCCGTGCCTGGAAGAACGCCGGTCAGCTCAATCGGGCGACCGGTTCGGTACGCCCCTGGCTGGTGACGGTCGCCCGGCGCATCGTCATCGACGGCCACCGCAGCCGGCAGGCCCGGCCGCAGGAGGTCGATCCGTCGCCGCTGGAGGTCATCCCCGCGGAGGACGAGATCGACAAGGCGCTGTGGCTGATGACGCTGTCGGACGCGCTCGACGACCTGACCCCGGCTCACCGGGAGGTTCTCGTCGAGACGTACTTCAAGGGGCGTACCGTCAATGAGGCGGCCCAGACACTCGGCATACCCAGCGGCACCGTCCGCTCCCGGGTGTTCTACGCCCTGCGGTCGATGAAGCTGGCTCTGGAGGAGCGGGGGGTGACGGCGTGATGAGTGTGTACGGGGGAAACCAGGGATTCGGCACGGGCGGTACGGGTATGTCTGGTGCCATGGAGGGATCACCGGTGCCGAACGAGCACGAGACCGTCGGCGCCTACGCCCTCGGCATCCTCGACGACGCCGAAGCAACCGCTTTCGAGGCGCACCTCGCGACCTGCGAGTGGTGCGCCCAGCAGCTCGACGAACTGGCCGGTATGGAACCGATGCTGGCCGCGCTCGCGGACCTGCCCGGTACCGGGACGCCCGCGCTGGGCGAGTCGCTCTCCGCCAAGCCCTCCCCGCGCGTGGTGGAGAAGCTGGTGGACGAGGTGGCCGAGCGCCGTGCGAGGAAGCGCCGCCGTAACTTCTACATGGTGGCCGCCGCCGGCGCGCTGATCGTCAGCGGTCCGTTCGTGGCCGTGGCGGCCAGCGGCGGGGGCGACGAGGGCGGGGGCGGGAGTGGGAGCGGTACCAAGCAGACGCTCGCGGCCAACCCCGCCAAGGTGGCCTTCGACAAGAGCTCCGACAAGATCATGGCGACCGATCCCGGCACCCAGGTGACCGCGACCGTGGCCCTGGAGGAGAAGCTCTGGGGCACCGAGGTCGTCACGGAGCTGAAGAACGTCAAGGGCCCGCAGAAGTGCTCGCTGATCGCCGTCGGCAAGAACGGCGAGCGGGAGACCGTCACCTCCTGGTCCGTCCCCGGCGAGGGCTACGGACTGCCGGACGCCAAGTCGGAGAAGGCCAGGCAGCCGCTGTACGTCCAGGGCGGCGCAGCCTTCCAGCCGAACGAGATCGACCACTTCCAGTTCATGACCTTCGACGGCGAGCTGCTCGTCGAGGTCGACGCGTAGCCTTACGGGCCCCCTTCGCGTACGGTTGACGGCTGCCCAGCACGTCAGAAGGGGGCCCGGTGGCCGCTCAGGCTCAACAGCAAACCGCGGTCGATCCGGTTCACGACTCCGTTCGCGACCGGGAGATCAGCGTCGAACAGGAACACCTCGACCGGGTGTACCGGCGCCTCGAGGAGAAGATCCACGAGGCCGAGTTCCTCATGCGCGACGCCGCCCTGCGCGGCCAGGTCGGCACGCCCGGCGCCCTCGCCGAGCGGGACGCCCAGGTCTTCCGGGCCGGCATCCACCTCAACCGGCTGAACAACGAGTACGAGGACTTCCTCTTCGGCCGGATCGACCTGCTGCTCGGCAAGGACGGCAAGAAGGGCCCCGACGGCGCGTACACCGCCGTCGAGCCCGCCGAGGGCGCCGTACGCCCCGACAACACCGCCGACATCGCCGAGACCCTGCACATCGGCCGCATCGGCGTCCTGGACGAGGACTACGCCCCGCTGGTCATCGACTGGCGGGCGCCGGCCGCCGCCCCCTTCTACCGCTCCACCCCGGTCGACCCCGGCCGGGTCGTGCGCCGTCGCGTCATCCGCTCCAAGGGCCGCCGGGTCCGAAGCGTCGAGGACGACCTGATGCGCCCCGAGCTGACGGCGTCCCTGGACGGCCACGAACTGCCCGTGATCGGCGACGGCGCCCTGATGGCCGCGCTCGGCCAGGCCCGTACGCACACCATGCGGGACATCGTGGCGTCCATCCAGGCCGAGCAGGACCTGGTGATCCGTGCCCCCGCCGCCTCCGTGACGTACGTCGAGGGCGGCCCCGGCACCGGCAAGACCGCCGTCGCCCTGCACCGCGCGGCCTACCTCCTCTACCAGGACCGGCGCCGGTACGCGGGCGGCATCCTCATCGTCTCGCCCACCCCGCTCCTCGTCGCCTACACCGAGGGCGTGCTGCCCTCCCTGGGCGAGGAGGGCCAGGTCGCCGTCCGCGCCATCGGCTCGCTGGTCGACGGCGCCGAGGCCACGCTGTACGACTCCCCGTCGGTGGCCCGCGCCAAGGGCTCGTACCGCATGCTGAAGGTGCTGCGGAAGGCCGCGCGCGGAGCGCTGGAGCCGAGCGGTCCACCGCAGCGGCTGCGGGTCGTCGCCTTCGGGCGGCGCCTGGAACTGGAAGCGGAGGAACTGGCGGGCATCCGCCACACCGCCCTCGGCGGCACCGCCCCGGTCAACCTGCTGCGCCCCCGCGCCCGCAGGCTGCTCCTCGACGCCCTGTGGGAGCGCTCCGGCGCCGGCAACCGGCACACCGACCCGCAGCTCGCAGCCGAGCTGCGCTCCTCCTTCGACGAGGACGTCACCACCGAGGACGACTTCATCGCCTTCCTCGACGCCTGGTGGCCCGAGCTGACCCCGGCCGCCGTCCTGGACGCCATGGCCGACGAGCGGCGCCTCGGCCGCTGGGCCCGGCGGATCCTCAACCCCGGCGAGGTCCGCAAGGTCGCCCGCGCGCTGAAGCGCGGTGGCCGCTCCGTGCACGACATCGCGATGCTCGACGAGCTCCAGGCGATCCTCGGCACCCCGGCCCGCCCCCGCAAGAAGCGCGAGCTCGACCCGCTGGACCAGCTCACCGGCCTGGAGGAGCTGATGCCGGTGCGCGAGGAGACACAGCGCGAGCGGGCCGAGCGGCTCGCCCAGGAGCGCGTCGAGTACGCGCACGTCATCGTCGACGAGGCCCAGGACCTCACCCCGATGCAGTGGCGCATGGTCGGCCGCCGCGGCCGGCACGCCACCTGGACGGTCGTCGGCGACCCGGCCCAGTCCTCCTGGTCCGACCCCGACGAGGCCGCCCAGGCCCGCGACGAGGCCCTCGGCACCCGCCCGCGCCGCCGCTTCGAGCTCACCGTGAACTACCGCAACCCCGCCGAGATCGCCGAACTGGCGTCGAAGGTGCTCGCCCTCGCCATGCCGGGTTCGCAGTCGCCGAGGGCGGTGCGCTCCACCGGCGTCGAGCCGCGCTTCGCCGTCGCGGAGGGCGCCCTGGGGGAGACCGTGCGCGCGGAGGCGGCCCGGCTGCTGGAGCGGGTGGACGGCACCGTCGGCGTGGTCGTCGCCATGCAGCGCCGCGAGGAGGCCAGGCGCTGGCTCGACGGGCTCGGCGACCGCGTGGTGGCGCTCGGCAGCCTGGAGGCCAAGGGCCTGGAGTACGACGCGACGATCGTCGTCTCCCCGGCGGAGATCGCCGACGAGTCCCCGGCCGGTCTGCGGGTGCTGTACGTCGCCCTGACCCGGGCCACGCAACAGCTGACGGTGGTCTCGGCGGACCGCGACGAGCCGGACGCGGCCGGGGTGCCGGATCTGCTGAGGGACTGAGGGGCGCTCGGAAAAACGGATTGCGCCACGGGAATGGCCTTACCGGATCCGTTTGTTAGCCTTGGTGTGGCACCGGCCCGATCCAAGCCCCCGGGCCCAACCTTAGTCGCTTCGAGCGACCACTTGCCGCGAGGCGAGCATGGCGGGTCGGTGCCACTCAGGCGCTCGAGAGGCCCACGTCACTTCCCGTGACGTGGGCCTCTTTCCTTGCCCGATGCCCTCTCGTGAAGCGGAAAGTGCCTTCCGTCATGCGGTACGTGTCGGTGAACAAAACGTCCGCAATCCAGGGCGGCTACCGCGTACTCAGGGGTAGGTGCGACGATCGGACGGCACATTTAGCGACACGGTAAAAGCAGAGGAAGTCGGCCATGGCAACGGCGCCCAGCGTCTCCTACTCGATGACGATCCGGCTGGAGGTGCCCGCGAGCGGAACCGCCGTCTCGCAGCTCACCACGGCCGTGGAGTCCTCCGGAGGCTCGGTGACCGGCCTCGACGTCACCGCGTCCGGCCACGAGAAGCTCCGTATAGACGTCACCATCGCGGCCTCCTCCACCTCGCACGCCGACGAGATCGTCGAGGAGCTGCGCGGCATCGAGGGCGTCACCCTGGGCAAGGTCTCCGACCGTACGTTCCTGATGCACCTCGGCGGCAAGATCGAGATGGCGTCGAAACACCCCATCCGCAACCGTGACGACCTGTCCATGATCTACACGCCCGGTGTGGCCCGCGTGTGCATGGCGATCGCGGAGAATCCCGAGGACGCCCGCCGCCTGACCATCAAGCGCAACTCCGTTGCGGTCGTGACGGACGGCTCGGCCGTCCTCGGCCTGGGCAACATCGGCCCGAAGGCCGCGCTGCCGGTGATGGAGGGCAAGGCGGCCCTGTTCAAGCGGTTCGCCGGCATCGACGCCTGGCCGATCTGCCTGGACACCCAGGACACCGACGCGATCGTCGAGATCGTCAAGGCCATCGCGCCGGGCTTCGCCGGCATCAACCTGGAGGACATCTCCGCCCCCCGCTGCTTCGAGATCGAGGCCCGGCTGCGCGAGGCCCTGGACATCCCCGTCTTCCACGACGACCAGCACGGCACCGCGATCGTCGTCCTCGCCGCCCTGACCAACGCCCTGCGGGTCACCGGCAGGGCGATCGAGAACATCCGCGTCGTGATGTCCGGCGCCGGCGCCGCGGGGACGGCCATCCTGAAGCTGCTGCTCGCCGCGGGTGTGAAGAACGCCGTGGTGGCCGACATCCACGGCATCGTGCACGCCGGCCGCGAGGACCTCGTGGACGCCGCCCCCGGCTCCGCGCTGCGCTGGATCGCCGACAACACCAACCCCGAGAACCTCACCGGCACCCTGAAGGAGGCCGTGCGCGGCGCGGACGTCTTCATCGGCGTCTCCGCCCCGAACGTCCTCGACGGCGACGACGTGTCCGCGATGGCCGACGGCGCCATCGTGTTCGCGCTCGCGAACCCCGACCCCGAGGTCGACCCGGCAATCGCCCGCCAGACGGCGGCCGTTGTGGCCACCGGCCGCTCCGACTTCCCCAACCAGATCAACAACGTGCTGGTCTTCCCGGGTGTCTTCCGCGGTCTGCTCGACGCCCAGTCCCGCACCGTCAACACCGAGATGATGCTGGCCGCCGCACAGGCCCTGGCCGACGTGGTCACCGAGGACGAGCTGAACCCGAACTACATCATCCCCAGCGTCTTCAACGACAAGGTCGCCGGTGCCGTCGCCGGCGCGGTGCGCGACGCGGCGAAGGCGGCGGGGGCGTCGGCCTCCTAGGGGAGCCGGGCGCCACGAGGGCCACGAGGGCCACGAGCACCGTGAGGGCTGTGAGGATCGCCACGGCCGGTTGGAACCGGCGCGTCGGGGCACCCGGAGGTCCTGGTCGCCCTTTATGGTGGCGGCCGGGCCGTGGCGCTCTTCGTGTGACTCCCTGGGGTGTTCTCACGACTCCTGCGGGTGCCGGATTGGCATTACCGCCGCAGGTAGAGGCAGGATGCGTCCCTGGGCGCGAGGGTCTGACGACGGACCCGGGTCCGGGGACCCACCGAGGAACCTGGCAGCATCGGCTTGGCCGTGCCCGACATGCGGCTCCGCCGCGTGGCACGCCTCAACGGCAAGAAGAACACGGGAGTAACAACATGAACCGCAGTGAGCTGGTGGCCGCGCTGGCCGACCGCGCCGAGGTGACCCGCAAGGACGCCGACGCCGTGCTGGCCGCGTTCGCCGAGGTCGTCGGCGACATCGTCTCCAAGGGCGACGAGAAGGTCACCGTCCCCGGCTTCCTGACCTTCGAGCGCACCCACCGGGCCGCGCGCACCGCGCGCAACCCGCAGACCGGTGAGCCGATCCAGATCCCCGCGGGGTACAGCGTGAAGGTGTCGGCGGGCTCGAAGCTCAAGGAAGCCGCCAAGGGCAAGTAAGGGCGCGTAAGCGCCGTTCAGGTCTGGCGCCGTGGGCGACTGCCGGCAGTCTGTGGCTGATCGCGCAGTTCCCCGCGCCCCTTGGAGGCGCTTTCACATACGCCGATGGGGCGATCACCCAGTGTGGGTGATCGCCCCATCGGCGTATCCGTGAAGGCTGCTGTCAGCCGAGCGCCTTGCCCGGGAGTTCCACCTTCGCGCCCAGCTCCACGAGCTTCTCCATGCTGTGTCTTCCCGGGGGGTGACCCCCGGACCCCCAGCCGGGGCGGTGTTGCCGGGGCCGGGGCCGGGGTGGCGTGGTGGGCAGGGTCAGCCGAGCGCCTTGCCCGGGAGTTCCACCTTCGCGCCCAGCTCCACGAGCTTCTCCATGAAGTTCTCGTAGCCGCGGTTGATCAGGCCGATGCCGTGGACGCGGGAGGTGCCCTGGGCGGCGAGGGCGGCGATGAGGTAGGAGAAGCCGCCGCGCAGGTCGGGGATGACGAGATCCGCGCCCTGGAGCTTCGTCGGGCCCGAGACGACCGCCGAGTGGAGGAAGTTGCGCTGGCCGAAGCGGCAGTCGGAGCCGCCCAGGCACTCGCGGTACAGCTGGATGTGCGCGCCCATCTGGTTGAGCGCGGAGGTGAAGCCGAGCCGGGACTCGTAGACCGTCTCGTGGACGATGGACAGGCCCGTCGCCTGGGTCAGGGCGACCACCAGCGGCTGCTGCCAGTCCGTCTGGAAGCCCGGGTGCACGTCCGTCTCCAGCGCGATGGACTTCAACAGACCGCCGGGGTGCCAGAAGCGGATGCCCTCGTCGTCGATCTCGAAGGCGCCGCCGACCTTGCGGTAGGTGTTCAGGAACGTCATCATCGAGCGCTGCTGGGCGCCGCGGACGTAGATGTTGCCCTCGGTCGCCAGCGCGGCGGACGCCCAGGAGGCGGCCTCCAGGCGGTCGGGCAGGGCGCGGTGGGTGTAGCCGCCGAGCTTGTCCACACCGGTGATGCGGATGGTCCGGTCGATGTCCATCGCGATGATCGCGCCCATTTTCTGCAGGACGCAGATCAGGTCCTCGATCTCCGGCTCCACCGCCGCGTTGGACAGGACGGTGACGCCCTCCGCGAGGACCGCCGTCAGCAGCACCTGCTCGGTCGCGCCGACGGAGGGGTACGGCAGCCGGATCTTGGTGCCGCGCAGCCGCTGCGGGGCCTCCAGGTACTGGCCGTCCGCCCGCTTCTCGATGGTCGCGCCGAACTGCCGCAGCACGTCGAAGTGGAAGTCGATGGGCCGGCCGCCGATGTCGCAGCCGCCGAGTCCCGGGATGAACGCGTGCCCGAGCCGGTGCAGCAGCGGGCCGCAGAACAGGATCGGGATCCGCGAGGACCCGGCGTGGGCATCGATGTCAGCGACGTTGGCGCTCTCCACGTGCGTGGGGTCGAGCACCAGTTCGCCGGGCTCCTCGCCCGGACGGACCGTCACGCCGTGCAGTTGCAGCAGACCCCGTACGACCCGGACGTCACGGATGTCCGGGACGTTGCCCAGACGGCTCGGTGCGCTGCCCAGCAGCGCGGCGACCATGGCCTTCGGTACGAGGTTCTTCGCACCGCGGACACGGATCTCGCCCTCCAGCGGGGTTCCGCCGTGGACAAGCAGTACGTCATCGACGTCGTTGACGGTCATGAATCTCGCGTTCCGTGGAGAGTGGGGCAGGGGCCAGAAGGGAAAGGGTAGTCGCCCCCGGCCCCCCTTCCGTAAGCCCGAGGAGGGCCCCGGAACGTCATGGGTCTGTCACAACACGGAGGGTTCGGAGCCGGGTACGTGGGGTCACCGCCCCCGTCGTGCGCCGGGCATGCTCCAGTCCGCCCTGAGCTGCGTTCACTCCCCTCCCCCCGTTGCCTCCCCACGCGGGCGCGAGATGCGGGATCATGTCTGGCATGACCGAGGTGTCCTCGCTCACAGGGCGGCTGCTCGTGGCCACTCCCGCCCTGGCGGACCCGAACTTCGACCGCGCGGTGGTGCTCCTCCTCGACCACGACGAGGAGGGCTCCCTCGGTGTCGTCCTCAATCGCCCGACGCCGGTTGACGTGGGCGACATCCTGGAGGGCTGGGCGGACCTGGCCGGCGAACCGGGTGTCGTCTTCCAGGGCGGCCCCGTGTCGCTGGACTCGGCCCTCGGCGTCGCCGTCGTCCCCGGTGGGACGGGCGGGGAGGCCGTGCCGCCGGGCTGGCGCCGGGTGCACGGCGCGATCGGGCTGGTCGATCTGGAGGCCCCACCGGAGCTGCTCGCCTCCGTCCTCGGCTCGTTGCGCATCTTCGCCGGATACGCCGGCTGGGGCCCCGGCCAGCTGGAGGACGAGCTGGTGGACGGCGCCTGGTACGTCGTGGAGTCGGAGCCCGGCGACGTCTCCTCCCCGTCCCCGGAGCGGCTCTGGCGCGA
Organism: Streptomyces sp. NPDC059454; assembly: GCF_042749965.1. Classification (NCBI taxonomy): domain Bacteria; kingdom Bacillati; phylum Actinomycetota; class Actinomycetes; order Kitasatosporales; family Streptomycetaceae; genus Streptomyces; species Streptomyces sp. NPDC059454. Next base: position 60,883 of record NZ_JBHYVC010000016.1, read on the forward strand.
GGTGCTGCGCCGCCAGCGGGGCGAGCTGGCGATGGTGGCCACGTATCCGGACGACCCTTCGCTCAACTGATGCGTGTGAGCTTCAGTACCCTTGGCTGTTATGAGCACTCTTGAGCCCGAGCGCGGGACTGGTACGGGGACCCTCGTCGAGCCGACGCCGCAGACCTCCCACGGCGACGGTGACCACGAGCGCTTCGCCCACTACGTCCAGAAGGACAAGATCATGGCGAGCGCCCTCGACGGGACCCCCGTCGTGGCGCTGTGCGGCAAGGTGTGGGTGCCCGGCCGCGACCCGAAGAAGTACCCGGTGTGCCCCATGTGCAAGGAGATCTACGAGTCCATGGGCGCCGGCGGCGACGACAAGGGCAAGGGCGGCAAGGGCGACAAGTAGGTCCGTCCCCTCCCTTCGTCGGTCCGGTCCTCCTCCGAGGCCTCCGGGGTGCGCTTTGCGTGCCCCGGAGGCCTTTGTGCTGTTCGCGCGTTGCGCAGGGTGCGTCCGCCGGTCACGGAGTGGTTGAGACCTCTTGTGGCGTGGTTCACCCAGTCCTTAACCTCCGGTGTGTTGTGCACAGCGAAACCGCCATTGCATATGTTGCAACGCGCTCGGAGGAGCAACTCCATGAAGCTGTCCGCCCGCCTGGTCGCCGCCGCGGCCGTCCTCGTCACCGCCGCCTGCGCGCCCCAGACCTCCACGACCTCCTCCTCCGACAAGGACGAGAAGACCGGCACCCTCCGCGTCTGGCTCTTCCAGGAGGTCAACAACAAGCCCAAGGAACAGGTCGTCGACTCCGTCCTCGCCGCGTTCGAGAAGGCGCACGAGGGCGCCGAGGTCACCGTCGAGTACATCCCCGTCGAGACCCGCGCCCAGCGCATCAAGGCCGCCTTCAACGACCCGAAGTCGGCGCCCGACCTCATCGAGTACGGCAACACCGACACCGCCGGCTATGTGAAGGACGGCGGACTCGCCGACGTCACCGAGGAGTTCGGTGCCTGGGACGAGGCCGAGGACACCGACCCGACCGCCAGGCAGTCGGTCACCGTCGACGGCAAGGTCTACGGGGCCCCGTACTTCGTCGGCGTCCGCGCGCTCTACTACCGCACGGACGTCTTCGGCGAACTCGGCCTCGACGTCCCCGAGACCCAGGCCGAGCTGATCTCCACCGCGAAGGAGATCCACGCCGCGAAACCGGAGATGTACGGCATCGCGGTCGGCGGCGCCTACACCTACGGCGCGATGCCCTTCATCTGGGCCCACGGCGGCGAACTCGCCACCGGCGAGGAGGGCTCGTACGCCTCCGCCATCGACAGCGCCGACTCCCGCGAGGGCATCGAGGCGTACACCTCCCTCTTCGGCGACGACAACTGCCCGGCCGCCAAGTGCGCCGGCATGGGCGGCAACGACACGGTGACCGCGTTCGCCTCGGGCAAGGCGGCCATGGCGATCGGCGGCGACTTCAGCCACGCGGCCGTGGAGGCCGGGAAGGTCAAGGGCAAGTACGCCGTCGTACCGCTGCCGGGTGTCGAGGCCGGGTCCATCGCCCCCGCCTTCGCCGGCGGGAACAACCTCGGCGTGCTGAAGTCCACCTCGCACCGCACCCTCGCCGTCGACCTGATGAAGCGGCTCGCGTCGAAGGAGGCGCAGGGGGAGATGTTCGGCGCGATGGGGTTCCTGCCGACGTTCTCGGACGTGCGGGAGCAGGTGGCCGTGAAGGAGTCCTTCGTGAAGCCGTTCGTCGAGACGCTCGCGGCCGACACGAAGTTCGTGCCGGCCTCCCCGGCCTGGGCGCAGATCGACTCGTCGCTCGTGCTGCCGACGATGTTCCAGGAGATCGTCAGCGGTAAGAAGGACGTCGCGACCGCCTCGGGCGATGCGGCGAAGAGGATGAACGAGGCGTTCGGATCCGCCGGATGACAGGGCCCATGAGCCCGGGGGCCCCGGCGCGTCGACGGGTGCGGGCCGTTCGTGGTTTCTCGCCCGGTTCCCCGCGCCCCCGGGGAGGTTCCCGTGCCCCTTGGCTGTATCTCGCGCCTGCTCTCGTCGTCCTTGGGGGGCTGCTTGCCTACCCGATCTACCAACTCGGGCTGATCTCGCTCTTTCACTACACCCAGGCGCAGGTCAGCGGTGGAGAGGCGACCACCTTCGAGGGGTTCGGGAACTACGCCGAGCTCTTCGGGGACGAGCAGTTCTGGCAGGTGCTGCTGGCCACCGTGGTGTTCGCGGCGGCGTGTGTGGTCTGCACGCTGGCCGTGGGGTGCGTGCTCGCCGTGCTGCTCACGCGGGTGCGGGCCGTGCCGCGGCTCGCGCTGATGCTGGCCGCGCTCGGTGCGTGGGCGACCCCGGCGATCACCGGGTCCACGGTCTGGCTGCTCCTCTTCGACGCCGACTTCGGGCCGGTCAACCGGGTGCTGGGGCTCGGCGACCACTCCTGGACGTACGAGAGGTTCAGCGCCTTCTTCCTCGTCCTGCTCGAAGTGGTCTGGTGTTCCTTCCCGTTCGTGATGGTGACGGTCTACGCCGGGATCCGCGCCGTGCCGTCCGAGGTGCTGGAGGCCGCGTCCCTGGACGGGGCCTCGCAGTGGCGGATCTGGCGCTCCGTGCTCGCGCCGATGCTCCGGCCGATCCTGGTCGTCGTCACCATCCAGTCCGTCATCTGGGACTTCAAGGTCTTCACCCAGATCTACGTCATGACGGGCGGCGGCGGCATCGCCGGCCAGAACCTGGTCCTGAACGTCTACGCCTACCAGCAGGCGTTCGCGTCCTCGCGGTACAGCCTCGGCGCGGCGATCGGCGTGGTGATGCTGCTGATCCTCCTCGCCGTGACGCTGGTGTACCTGCGACTGTTGCGCCGTCAGGGGGAGGAACTGTGAGCCTTGTGAGCCAGGACGGGAAACCCCGGGTGAATCTTCTGCGCCGGTTCGTGCGGCGTCCGGGGCGGCTGGCGGCCGAGTCGGCGGCGCTGCTGGTCGCGGCCGTGGTGGCCTTCCCGCTGTACTGGATGGTGCTGAGCGCCTTCAAGCCGACCGGGGAGATCGAGTCGACCGAGCCGCGCCCCTGGACGCTCGCGCCCACGCTGGACTCCTTCCGGCGGGTGTTCGGGCAGCAGGAATTCGGCCGGTACTTCCTCAACAGCGTCGTCGTCGCCCTCGCCGTGGTGGTCGCCTCCGCGCTGATCGCCTTTCTCGCCGCGACCGCCGTGACACGATTCCGGTTCCGCCTGCGGACCACTCTGCTGATCATGTTTCTGGTGGCCCAGATGGTGCCCGTGGAAGCGCTGACCATCCCGCTGTTCTTCGTCATGCGGGACTTCGGCCAGTTGAACACGCTGTGGTCGCTGATCCTGCCGCACATCGCGTTCTCCCTGCCGTTCGCGATCTGGATGCTCCGGGGGTTCGTGAAGGCCGTTCCGGAGGCGCTGGAGGAGGCCGCCTACATCGACGGGGCGAGCCGCGCGCGCTTTCTGTGGCAGATCCTTTTCCCGCTCGTCCTGCCGGGCCTGGTGGCCACCAGCGTGTTTTCCTTCATCTCCACCTGGAACGACTTCCTGTTCGCCAAGTCCTTCATCATCAGCGACATCTCGCAGTCGACCCTGCCGATGGCGCTGCTGGTCTTCTACAAACCCGACGAGCCGGACTGGGGCGGGGTCATGGCGGCGTCCACGGTGATGACGATTCCGGTACTGGTCTTCTTCGTACTCGTGCAGCGGCGTCTGGTCTCCGGACTGGGCGGCGCGGTAAAGGACTGATGTGGCTGACATGACTGATGTGACCGACGTGACCTCACCGACGCATCTCGTCCCCGCACCCCGGACCGTCGAAGGGCCGATGCGCTGCGGTGTCGAGCTGGCCCCCGGCACCACCCTGTGGGCCGGGCCCGGTACGGAGACCACCGAGCGCTGGCTGCGCTCCACACTCGGCCCCGCCCTCGGCCTGCCGCTGCGGCCCGGCCCCGAGGACGCCCGCGACAGTCTGCGGCTGCGCCTCGACGACACCCTCGCCCCCGAGGCGTACCGGCTCGCCGTCGTGGCCAACTGGGGCATCGAGATCACCGGTGGCAGCGCGGCCGGGGTGTTCTGGGGCGCCCAGACGCTGCGCCAGCTGCTCGGTCCTGACGCCTTCCGCAAGGCGCCCGTGCGGCCCGGCATCACCCGCGGAATCCCGCACCAGATCATCGAGGACTCCCCCCGCTTCCGCTGGCGCGGGCTGATGCTCGACGTCGCCCGGCACTTCATGCCCAAGGAAGGCGTGCTGCGCTATCTCGATCTGATGGCGGCGCACAAACTCAACGTCCTGCACTTCCACCTGACGGACGACCAGGGCTGGCGGATCGAGATCCAGCGGTATCCGAAGCTCACGGAGATCGGCTCCTGGCGGGCCCGGACGAAAATCGGGCACCGCGCGTCACCGCTGTGGGACGACAGGCCGCACGGCGGTCACTACACCCAGGACGACATCCGCGAGATCGTCGCCTACGCCGCCGAGCGGCATATCAGCGTCGTCCCCGAAATCGACGTACCCGGCCACTCGCAGGCCGCCATCGCCGCGTATCCGGAACTCGGCAACTCCGATGTCGTCGACACCGCCTCCCTGACCGTCTGGGACACCTGGGGGATCAACCCGAACGTACTCGCCCCCACCGACGACACCCTGCGCTTCTACGAAGGGGTGCTCGAGGAAGTCCTGGAACTCTTCCCCGCGGACGCGGGCCCCTTCTCGCCGTTCGTGCATATCGGCGGCGACGAATGCCCCAAGGACCAGTGGCGCGCGTCGGACACCGCGCAGAAGCAGATCTCCCACCTCGGACTGGCCGACGAGGACGCGCTCCAGTCCTGGTTCATCGGTCACTTCGACGAGTGGCTCGCCGCGCGGGGACGCCGGCTGATCGGCTGGGACGAGATCCTGGAGGGCGGCCTGGCTCCCGGCGCCGCGGTGTCCTCCTGGCGCGGCTGCTCCGGCGGGGTCGCCGCCGCCCGCGCGGGGCACGACGTGGTCATGTGCCCTCAGCAGTGGGTGTACCTGGACTACCGTCAGGACGCGGGCCCCGACGAGCCGGTGCCGATCGGGTACGTGCGCACCCTGGAGGACGTCTACCGGTTCGAGCCCGTACCGTCGGAGTTGACGGGCGAGGAGAGCGCGCGGGTGCTGGGCACCCAGGCCAACGTGTGGACCGAGGTGATGGAGGACCAGGGGCGCGTCGACTACCAGACGTTCCCCCGGCTCGCCGCGCTCGCCGAGGTCGCCTGGAGCGACCTGCCCGCCCCCGCCGACCGGGACTTCGCCGGCTTCGAACGGCGGATGGCCGCCCACTACCGGCGCCTGGACGCCCTCGGGGTCGCCTACCGGCCGCCCACCGGACCGCTGCCCTGGCAGCGGCGTCCGGGCGTCCTGGGGCGCCCGATCGACGGCCCGCCGCCGAACCGGTAGCCCGCCCGCCCCGGGTTCCCGGCAGGGGTGGCCCGCCCCGCCGGGAACCCGAACGGGAGGTGCGCACCTGTTCGTCCCGTGTCGAACGGGTCACGCGAAACAGAGGCAAAGGTCACCGAAGGGTGACAATCCGAAGCGCACCGGTGATGTGGGGTGAAACCGTCCACGGCCGGGGTGAGGTGGGCGAATGCCTCCTAGCGGACCCCCGTCTTCGGCACCTGCCAAGATGTGCCAGAGTTGCCACGTCCGCCCTGTCAGGCCGTACCGTACGGCAGCACAGGTGGGACCAGGTGGGGCAGCGGGAAGGGGCAGCCGGTTTTGAGCACGCACGCACCGCAGGCGGCGCAGGCCGTGACGCTGCCCACGACACTCGACGAGGCCGTGGCGGCCCTCACGGCCATGCCCGCCGCCGTGCCCGTCGCGGGCGGCACCGACCTGATGGCCGCCGTCAACTCCGGGCAGCTCAGGCCCGCCGCGCTGGTCGGCCTCGGCAAGATCAGCGAGATCCGCGGCTGGCAGTACCTGGACGGACACGCGCTGCTCGGCGCCGGTCTCACGCACGCGCGCATGGGCCGCCCCGACTTCGCCGCCCTCATCCCGGCGCTCGCCGCCTCCGCGCGGGCCGCCGGACCACCGCACATCCGCAACGCGGGCACCCTGGGCGGCAACATCGCCTCCGCCGCCCCCACCGGGGACGCGCTGCCCGTGCTGGCCGCGCTGGAGGCGACGCTGATCATCGCCGGCGCGGGCGGAACCCGCCGCGAACTCCCGGTGTCGCACCTGCTGGCCGGGATGGACCTGTTGCGCCCCGGCGAACTCATCGGCTACGTGCGCGTGCCGCTGCTGCACGCCCCCCAGGTCTTCCTGAAGGCGACCGGCCGCACCGGCCCCGGCCGCGCGGTCGCCTCCGTCGCCCTGGTGCTCGACCCGGCCCGCCGCGGGGTGCGCTGCGCGGTGGGCGCCATAGCGCCGATGCCGCTGCGGCCCCTGCAGGCCGAGCAGTGGGTCGCGCAGCTCATCGACTGGGACAACAACCGCGCGATCGTGCCCGAGGCACTGAACGCGTTCGGGGAGTACGTCGCCGCGGCCTGCATCCCCGACGCCGCCCCCGGCGAGGACGGCACCGTCCCACCGCTTCCGCCCGCGGTACTGCACCTGCGGCGCACCGTCGCCGCGCTGGCCCGACGAGCACTGGGGAGGGCGCTGTCGTGACCGACGACCAGCACGGACAGGGCACGCCCCCGGGCGGCAGCCGCTGGGACCCGCTGCCCCAGGGCGACTACGACGACGGCGCCACGGCCTTCGTGAACCTCCCCGAGGGCGGCATCGACGCCCTGCTGGACGCCATGGAGAGTCCGCTCGCCGCGCCCGGCCACGGCTATGTGCCGCCGCAGATCACGGTCGACCCGGCGACCACCGCGGGCACCGACCCGGCGGCCACCGGCTCCTGGGCGGTGCCCGGCGCGCCCGTCGACGGCGCCCAGTGGCACGACCCCGAGGCGGGTGCGGCGCCGGGGGACCGGTTCACGTACGACCCCGGCACGACCGGGCAGTGGGCCTTCGAGGAGCGGGCCGCGGAGAACCCGGCGCCGGGGCACGACGTCACCGGCCAGTGGTCGATCCCCGTGGCCGACGGCGACCTGCCGGACGAGTCGGGTGAGTTCACCACGTCCGCCCTGGTCGAGCAGTGGGGCGGCACCCCGCCGATCACCCTCCCGGGCGGCGCCTCCGCCCCCTGGGCGCCCCCTCAGGCCATCGGCCGCCCGTGGGGACCCGGCGTACCCGGGGTCCCGCAGGACGGGGACCAGGAGCCGCGGGACGGCGGACACGGTCCCGCGCAGGACCGGCAGGAGCCCGGCCCCGCGCCTCAGCAGCCGCCCGGCGCGGGCACGTACGGCGGGCAGCCCCTGCCCGCCGCCGAGCCACTGCCGTACGCCGAGCCCGGCGGCCGGGGCGAGGACCTCGCGCCCGGCCAGGACGTGTACGGCGGGACGCCCGCCCAGGGCACGCCCGTGCAGCCGGCCGGCGAGCACCCGCAGGGGCGGCCGGACGCCGGCCCCGTGCCGGGGTCCTCCGGCATGCCCGCTCACGCCCCGGAACCCCACGGTGAGCCCGGTCGGGGCGATGGCCCCGCACCCCGGCAGCCGTCCGGCGCGACCGGGTACGGCGGGCATGCCGGGCCCCGGTCGGCCGGTGTGCCGCAGCCGTTCGCCGCCGAGGAGTACGCGGAGCAGCGGTGGCGGTCCGAGGCGGAGGCCGCCGAAGAGGCTCCGGCCGGACTCCGGGAGCACCCGCACCCCGGCGGCCAGGACGCCCCGGGGCCCGTTCCCGGGGCCGGTGAGGTCTCCGGGGACGCCGAGGACGCCCACGGGGCTCCCGAGGCCGCCGAAGGCCTGCCGGAGCCCTCCGCGCCCCCCGCCGAGCCCGCTCCGGACGCGGAACCGGCGGCAGAACCCGCCGACGCCGGACCCCCGGACACCGGCACGGCACCCGGCACTCCGGACGACCGGGGCGCATCGCGCGTGACGGACGACTCGCCGCCACCGCACGACGACCACCCCCTCGCCTCCTACGTGCTCCGCGTCAACGGCACCGACCGGCCCGTCACCGACGCCTGGATCGGCGAGTCGCTGCTCTACGTGCTGCGTGAGCGGCTCGGTCTCGCCGGCGCCAAGGACGGCTGCTCCCAGGGCGAGTGCGGGGCCTGCAACGTGCAGGTCGACGGCCGGCTCGTGGCGTCCTGCCTGGTCCCGGCCGTCACCGCGGCCGGCAGCGAGGTCCGTACCGTCGAAGGACTGGCGCAGGACGGTCGGCCCTCCGACGTGCAGCGGGCACTCGCGCGGTGCGGCGCCGTACAGTGCGGCTTCTGCGTGCCGGGCATGGCGATGACCGTGCACGACCTCCTCGAGGGCAACCCCGCGCCCACCGAGCTGGAGACCCGTCAGGCCCTGTGCGGCAACCTCTGCCGCTGCTCCGGCTACCGGGGCGTGGTGAACGCCGTCCAGGAGGTCGTCGCCGAACGCGAGGCGCACGCCGCGTCCGACGGGGACGACTCCGACGGCGAGACGGACCCGCCCCGCATCCCGCACCAGGCGGGCCCCGGCGCCGGCGGCGTCAACCCCTCCGCGTTCGGTACCCCCGGGCCCGACGAGCAGCCCCATGACCAGCCCTACGGCCAGGACGGAGGCCAGGCGTGACCAACGAAGCAGCCACCGCGCAGGCCGTGGAGGCCGCCGCCGGGCCGGAACCGCTCCCGCACGGACTCGGCGTCTCCCTCCCGGCCGCCGACGCCCGGGCCAAGACCGAGGGCACCTTCCCGTACGCCGCCGACCTGTGGGCCGAGGGCCTGCTGTGGGCGGCCGTGCTGCGCTCGCCGCACCCGCACGCGCGCATCGTGTCCATCGACACCACCCACGCGCGGGAGATGCCCGGCGTCCGCGCGGTGGTCACGCACGAGGACGTCCCCGGCGACCCGCTGCACGGCCGCGGCACGGCCGACCGCCCGGTCTTCGCCTCCGAGGTCGTACGCCACCACGGCGAGCCCATCGCGGCCGTCGCCGCCGACCACCCCGACACCGCGCGGATGGCCGCCGCCGCCGTCATCGTCGAGTACGAGGTGCTCGACCCGGTGACCGACCCCGAGCAGGCGTTCGAGGCCGAACCGCTGCACCCCGACGGCAACCTGATCCGGCACATCCCGCTGCGCCACGGCGACCCCGACGCGGCCGGCGACGTCGTCGTCGAGGGCCTGTACCGCATCGGCCGCCAGGACCCCGCCCCCATCGGCGCCGAGGCCGGACTCGCCGTGCCCCGCCCGGACGGCGGCGTCGAGCTGTACCTGGCCTCCACCGACCCGCACGGCGACCGGGACACCGCCGCCGCCGCGTTCGGCCTGGCACCCGATCAGGTGAAGGTGGTCGTCACCGGGGTCCCCGGCGCCACCGCCGACCGCGAGGACCGGAGCTTCCAGCTCCCGCTCGGCCTGCTGGCGCTGCGGACCGGCTGCCCGGTGAAACTCGCCGCCACGCGCGAGGAGTCCTTCCTCGGCCACACCCACCGCCACCCCACGCTGCTGCGCTACCGCCACCACGCCGACGCCGAGGGCAGACTGGTGAAGGTCGAGGCGCAGATCCTGCTCGACGCGGGCGCCTACGCCGACACCTCCTCCGACGCCCTCGCCGCCGCCGTCGCCTTCGCCTGCGGCCCGTACGTCGTCCCGAACGCCTTCATCGAGGGCTGGGCCGTACGCACCAACAACCCGCCCTCCGGCCACGTGCGCGGCGAGGGGGCGATGCAGGTGTGCGCCGCCTACGAGGCGCAGATGGACAAGCTGGCCAAGAAGCTCGGCGTCGACCCGGCGGACGTGCGGATGCGCAACGTGATGGCCACCGGCGACGTGCTGCCCACCGGCCAGACGGTGACCTGCCCGGCCCCGGTCGCGGAACTCCTGGAGGCGGTGCGGGACTTCCCGCTGCCGCCGCTGCCCAAGGACACCCCCGAGGACGAGTGGCTGCTGCCCGGCGGCCCCGAGGGCGCGGGCGAACCGGGCGCGGTGCGCCGGGGTGTGGGCTACGGCCTCGGCATGGTGCACATGCTCGGCGCGGAGGGCGCGGACGAGGTGTCCACGGCCACCGTGCGGGTCCAGGGCGGCGTGGCGACGGTGCTGTGCGCGGCCGTGGAGAGCGGCCAGGGCTTCTCCACCCTGGCCCGGCAGATCGTCCAGGAGACCCTCGGCGTCGACGAGGTGCACGTGGCGCCCGTCGACACCGACCAGCCCCCGGCAGGACCGGGCTGCCGCGGCCGGCACACCTGGGTGTCGGGCGGCGCGGTGGAGCGCGCGGCGAAGATGGTCCGCACCCAGCTCCTCCAGCCCCTCGCGCACAAGTTCGGCATGTCCACCGAGCTGCTCCAGATCACCGACGGCAAGATCACCTCGTACGACGGCGTGCTGTCCACGACCGTCGCCGAGGAGCTGGACGGCAAGGAGCTGTGGGCCACCGCCCAGTGCCGTCCCCATCCGACGGAGCCGCTGGACGGGGCCGGCCAGGGCGACGCCTTCGTCGGCATGGCCTTCTGCGCGATCCGCGCGGTGGTCGACGTCGACATCGAACTCGGCTCGGTACGGGTCGTGGAGCTGGCGGTCGCCCAGGACGTGGGCCAGGTGCTGAACCCGGCGCAGCTGGCCGCCCGGATCGAGGCGGGCGTGACCCAGGGCCTGGGCGCCGCGCTCACCGAGAACCTGCGCACGCCGCGCGGACTGGTCCGCCACCCCGACCTGACCGGATACGCCCTCCCGACGGCGCTGGACGCTCCGGACATCCACATCGTGAAGCTGGTCGAGGAACGGGACGTGGTCGCGCCGTTCGGCGCGAAGGCGGTCAGCGCGGTGCCGGTGGTGACCTCGCCGGCGGCGATCGCCTCCGCCGTCCGGGCCGCCACCGGCCGCCCGGTGAACCGGCTGCCGATCCGTCCGCAGGCCGCGGTGGTGACCGGGGGCTGAGCCCCGTTCCGGGCGATTCCCCGGGTGATTCCCGGGGAAAGGCAACGCGAACGGCCGCTCGGGCGTCCTCAGTGACGGGGCGTCGGATCCGCCGCCCTCGGTCCGGGGGCGTTGTCAGTGGTGCCGCGTAGTGTTCCGAGCAGTGGGGAAGGCTGCCGGGTCCGGAGGGCCCGGTCCGTCCTGCCCGGGGCGGGACGTTCGCGGGCCCGGGACCGAGCACACGTATCGCGGGGGAATCATGAGCACGACCGACACCATCGCCACAGCGGCGATCACACTGACCGACGCCGACCTCGATCCCTTTGTCACGCACGCGTCCACGCGCGGCTGGCTGACCGGCCCCGGACTGCCCGCCGACAGCGGCCTGTTCAGCTTCGCGGAGCTGACGCGGCAGGGCGGCCCGCGCACGGTGGGCGACTCGACGGGCGGCCCCGGCGACCGGCTCCCCGCCCAGCTGCGCGACCAGCTGGTCATCGGCGGACTGCTGGGCCCGGCCGGTCTGGAGACGGAGTCGGTGCTGCTCGACGGGGCGACCGGCGAGGTGTCCACGACGTTTTTCTTCCACGACCGCCCCGACCTGATGGACCGCCGTCCGCTCGCCCCGTCCCTGCCGACGCTGGTGCGGTTCGCCGCGGCGACGGACGAACTGGCGGGACTGCGAGGCCAGTTCGCCGCGTACGCGGGCCGGTACGGCACCAAGGCGGTCGCGGAGGCCTCCCGGCAGCTGCTGGCGGTCTTCGAGGAGGGCGCGGACGGCGAGCCGGCACCGTTCTGGAAGATGGCCGCGCTGATCAGGCCGCTGGCCCTGGTGGCGGGGCCCGGCACGGCCTCGGGGCTGGCCCTGGACCTCCCCGTCCGCCTGCTGGACGAGGAGTTCGGCCGGGGCGGAGTGGTCCGCTTCGAGGAGGTCGACTTCCCCGCGACGCTCGACCACGAGCCGACCCGCCGCTTCCTGCGCGAGACGGGCCTGCCGGAGGACGGCTTCCTCTTCCACCTGGACACCGATCTGCCGCTGCGCACGCTCGCGGAGTACTACGCCGACGAGTGCGGACGCCGCGACGACCGCCTCCCCGCCCGGGCCGATCACCTGATACGCCTCGGGTACCTGATCGAGGACACCGCCCTGGTCGTCGACGGAACCACGGGAGCGGTCCTCAGCTGGAGCGAGCCGGACGCCGTCCTCTCGCCCCTGAACACGGACATCTCCACCCTCGCCTTCACCCTCTGGCTGCTCCACCGCGAGCACGCCATCGACGAGGAGTCGGGCCACGCGCTGACCACCGACACCTACGACCAGCTGGCACTGACGATGCTCCAGGTCCTGTCCTCCATCGACCCGACGGGCACGACGGCCGACGCGGACTGGCACTACTGGACGGAGCTCTTCCAGGACGAGGCGGGCGGGGTGCTCTGAGAGCACCCCGCCGCGCGTGGAGGCCGTGGCGGGATTCGAACCCGCGTAACTCGCTTTGCAGGCGAGTCCCTGGGCCACTCGGGCACACGGCCGCGTCGGGGGCGAAGTGCCCTGCGGCACCTCGCCGTTCCGAACCGGTGGGACGACCGTACGGCGGGCCGGAGGCGGCGCTCAAGGAAACGCCGGGGGCCGCAATACGACTGCCACACGCCGTTCATGAACGAAGGGTTCCGGTCCTACGACCAAGGTCCCGGTGCCGGTCCCGACCCCCGACAGGGGTCAAACCGTGTCGTGGCCCTTACGCTGGCGACCATGACCGCCCCGAACCCGCGTGACACCGATGTCGCCGAGCCCGCCGACGCCCCCGCGCCGGCCGTCACCCCCGACGAGACCGTGCTGAGCGGCCCCTACCGGGCGCTGAGCATCGGCGTCGTCTCCGTGGTGCTGCTGATCGCCTTCGAGGCGACGGCGGTCGGTACGGCGATGCCGGTGGCGGCGCGCGAGCTGGACGGGGTGCCGCTGTACGCGTTCGCGTTCTCGGGGTACTTCACGACCAGCCTGTTCGGCATGGTGCTGTCCGGCCAGTGGTCGGACCGGCGGGGCCCGCTCGCGCCGCTGGCCTGGGGCATCTCCTCCTTCGCCGCCGGGCTGCTGCTCGCCGGGACGGCCGGGGCGATGTGGCTGTTCATCCTGGGGCGGGCCGTGCAGGGACTCGGCGGCGGACTGGTGATCGTCGCGCTGTACGTCATCGTCGGACGGGCCTATCCGGAGCGGCTGCGGCCGGCGATCATGGCGGCGTTCGCGGCGAGCTGGGTGGTGCCGTCGATCGTCGGCCCGCTGGCCTCCGGCGCGGTGACCGAGCACATCGGCTGGCGCTGGGTGTTCCTCGGCATCCCGGTGCTCGTGGTGTTCCCGCTGGCGCTCGCGCTGCCGCAGATACGGCGGCTGGCGTCCGGCCCGGTGAACGGGGACGCGGACGCGCCGGCCTCCTTCGACGGCCGCCGCATCCGCCTGGCCCTGGCGATCTCCTTCGGCGCGGGCCTGCTCCAGTACGCCGCCCAGGACCTGCGCTGGATGTCCCTGCTGCCGGGCGCGCTGGGCGTGGCCCTGCTCGTCCCGGCCGTGCGCGGCCTGCTTCCGCGCGGCACCTACCGGGCGGCGCGCGGACTGCCCTCGGTCGTCCTCCTGCGCGGAGTCGCCGCCGGCTCCTTCATCGCGGCGGAGTCCTTCGTCCCGCTGATGCTGGTCACGCAGCGCGGCCTCAGCCCGACCCTCGCCGGCTTCTCCCTCGCGGCGGGCGGCGGCACCTGGGCGCTGGGCTCCTGGTTCCAGTCCCGGCCCCGCCTGGAGCCGTACCGGGAGCGCCTGATGACCCTCGGGATGGTGCTGGTGGCGGCGGCGATCGCGGCGGCCCCGTCCGTGCTGATCGACGCCGTGCCGGCCTGGACGGTGGCGGTCGCCTGGGCGTTCGGCTGCTTCGGCATGGGCCTGGTGATCTCCTCCACCAGCGTGCTGCTGCTCCAGCTCTCCGCCCCCGAGGAGGCCGGCACCAACTCCGCCGCCCTGCAGATCTCCGACGGCCTGTCCAACGTCGTCCTGCTGGCCGCCGGGGGAGCGGCCTTCGCGGCCCTCGGCGGCGGCACGGCCGGCCACGCGGCGACGGAGGCCGCCGGCTCCCACCCGGCCGCCTTCGCGGCGGTGTTCCTGCCGATGGCGGCGGTGGCGCTGGCGGGGGCGTGGGTGGCTACGCGGATGAGAGCGATTGAGTAGTACCACTTTGGTGTCGCGCGGTGGTACCGTTTTGGTATGGCTATGAACCTGCGTCTCCGTGACGACCAGACGGAAGCTCTCAAGCTGCGCGCCGACGAAGAGGGTGTCAGCATGCACGCGATACTGCTGCGGGCCGTGGACGACTATCTGGCGCGGACCGCGCACCAGGCGCTGGTGCGCAAGGCCGCCAAGGAGCAGACCGCCAAGTGGGCCGAACTGCTGGAGCGGCTGAAGTGACGTACGTCTACCTTCAGGCCGAGGACGTCCTGGCCATCGCCGAGGACGCCGTCGACGACCAGGTTGTCGTCGTGCGTGATGCGGGTTTGCTGGAGTCCGCCGTGCATCGCCCTTCGGCCTCCATGCTCGGACAGGAGGCATACGCCGACCTGTTCGACAAGGCTGCGGCACTCCTGCAGTCCCTGGTCATCAACCACCCCTTCGTCGACGGGAACAAGCGCACGGCCTGGGTGTCCTGCGTCGTTTTCCTGGCCATGAACGAGGTGCAGCTGCGCCCCGACATCGACGCGGCCGAGCGCCTGGTCATCGCCGTGGCGACCGGCAGCATGGATGAGGTCAAGGCCGTCTCCGAAGCACTGAGGGACTTGGCTGAGCAGGGCGATGTGACCTGAGTCCCATCCCGGGCGGTCTCGGCCCCGTACCGGCGTCGACAGCTCCGGGCCATCGGTAGGGTGGCCCGGTCGTCATGCGCCGATGCGCCGTACCCGAGCTACCCCCGACGGAGATCGTGACTACCACCGCCGGCACCGCGTCCCACTCGCACCACCTGTCCCCGGCCTTCCCCGGACGTGCCCCCTGGGGTACCGCCGGGAAGCTGCGCGCCTGGCAGCAGGGGGCGATGGAGAAGTACATCCAGACGCAGCCCCGGGACTTCCTGGCGGTCGCCACGCCCGGCGCCGGCAAGACGACGTTCGCGCTGACGCTGGCGTCCTGGCTGCTGCACCACCACGTCGTGCAGCAGGTGACCGTCGTCGCGCCCACCGAGCACCTGAAGAAGCAGTGGGCCGAGGCCGCCGCGCGGATAGGCATCAAGCTCGACCCGGAGTACAGCGCGGGACCGCTCGGCAGGGAGTACGACGGCGTCGCCGTCACGTACGCCGGTGTCGGCGTGCGCCCCATGCTGCACCGCAACCGCGTCGAGCAGCGCAAGACCCTCGTCATCCTCGACGAGATCCACCACGCCGGCGACTCCAAGTCCTGGGGCGAGGCCTGCCTGGAGGCGTTCGAGCCGGCCACGCGGCGGCTCGCGCTCACCGGTACGCCGTTCCGCTCCGACACCAACCCCATCCCCTTCGTGGTGTACGAGGAGGGCGACGACGGGATCCGGCGGTCGTCCGCCGACTACACGTACGGGTACGGCTCCGCCCTCGCCGACGGTGTCGTGCGGCCCGTCATCTTCATGTCGTACAGCGGCAACATGCGCTGGCGCACCAAGGCCGGCGACGAGATCGAGGCCCGCCTCGGCGAACCCATGACCAAGGACGCCGTCAGCCAGGCCTGGCGCACCGCGCTGGACCCGCGCGGTGAGTGGATGCCGGCCGTGCTGCGCGCCGCCGACCAGCGCCTCACCGAGGTCCGCAAGGCCATCCCGGACGCCGGCGCCCTCGTCATCGCCGCCGACCAGGACTCCGCGCGGGCGTACGCCAAGCTGATCCGCGAGATCACCGGCAGCAAGGCCACCGTCGTCCTGTCCGACGACACCGGCGCGTCGAAGAACATCGACACGTTCAGCGCCGGCACCGACCGCTGGATGGTCGCCGTCCGCATGGTGTCCGAGGGCGTCGACGTCCCCCGCCTCGCGGTCGGCGTGTACGCCACCACCATCTCCACCCCGCTGTTCTTCGCCCAGGCCGTCGGCCGTTTCGTACGGTCCCGGCGGCGCGGTGAGACGGCGTCCGTGTTCCTGCCGACCATCCCGGACCTGCTCGGCTTCGCCAATGAGATGGAGCGCGAACGCGACCACGTCCTCGACAAGCCCAAGAAGGAGGGCGAGGAGGACCCGTACGCCGAGTCCGAGAAGGAGATGGAGGAGGCGAACCGGGAGCAGGACGAGGACACCGGCGAGCAGGACATGCTGCCCTTCGAGGCGCTGGAGTCCGACGCCGTCTTCGACCGGGTGATGTACAACGGCGCCGAGTTCGGCATGCAGGCCCACCCCGGCAGCGAGGAGGAGCAGGACTACCTCGGCATCCCCGGCCTCCTCGAACCCGACCAGGTGCAGCTGCTGCTCCAGAAGCGGCAGGCCCGGCAGATCGCGCACAGCCGCAAGAAGCCGGACAGCGAGGCCGACCTGATCGAACTGCCCGCCGAGCGGCGGCCCGTGGTCTCCCACAAGGAGATGATGGAACTGCGCAAGAAGCTCAACGGGCTCGTCGGCGCGTACGTCCACCAGAGCGGCAAGCCGCACGGCGTCATCCACACCGAGCTGCGCCGGGTCTGCGGCGGCCCGCCCTCGGCCGAGGCCACGGCGGGACAGCTGCGCCAGCGGATCGAAAAGGTGCAGGAGTGGGCCACGCGCATGCGGTGACGCTGTGTGCGCGTATGAGGACAAACGGAACGATTTCCCTGTGAGAGTGCCCGGATTCTGGACGGAGCCTTCCGCTGACCGAACCGGCTCGCTACTGTCCCGCTACGCACACGCCCCGTGGCAGCGCCGCCGCGGAGCGCAGCCGTGAAGCGACTGTGCCCGGGCCAAGGCCGGGCCGCCGGCCGATCGGCGGCCTCTCAGGCGCGTGACCGACGGGACTCGGTGACGCATCTGCCGCGAGGGGGCCGCCGACCTCACCACTAAGGAGTGGGCGTCGTGACCGCGGAGACCTCTCAGACGCTCGACAGGGGACTGCGTGTCCTCAAGCTGCTGGCCGATACGGACCACGGGCTGACCGTCACCGAGCTTTCCCAGAAACTGGGCGTGAACCGGACCGTCGTGTACCGGTTGCTCGCCACACTGGAGCAGCACGCTCTCGTACGCCGTGATCTGGGCGGACGGGCCCGGGTCGGGCTGGGTGTGCTGAGGCTGGGCCGGCAGGTGCACCCGCTGGTGCGGGAGGCGGCGATGCCGGCGCTGCGGTCGCTGGCGGAGGACATCGGGGCGACCGCGCACCTGACGTTGGTGGACGGGTCGGAGGCGTTGGCGGTGGCCGTGGTGGAGCCGTCGTGGACGGACTACCACGTGGCGTACCGGGCGGGGTTCCGGCATTCGCTGGAGCGAGGGGCCGCGGGGAAGGCGATCCTGTCGGCCCGGCAGCAGCGGGCGGACGACCCCGGGTACACGCTGACGCACGGGGAGCTGGAGGCGGGCGCGTGCGGGGCGGCCGCGCCGCTGCTCGGGGTGACCGGGGTCGAGGGCAGCGTGGGCGTGGTCATGCTGGCGGAGGCCGTCCCGGAACGGGTCGGCACGAGGGTGATGGACGCGGCCCGCGAGGTGGCGGAGGCACTGCGCTGACGCCTGCGCGGCTGTGGGCGGGGGCGTGCCTCACCGGTGCCTCACCGGTGCCTGCCGGGAGGAGATCGCGCGGCCCGGCGCTCACGGGTGCTGTCCGCGCCCACCCGTGCCGCCCTGCGGCACGACTGCCCGCGGCACGACTGCCCGCGGGACGACTGTTCGCGGGACGGGTGTCCGCGGGACGACTGTTCGCGGGACGGGTGTCCGCGGGACGACTGCCCGCGGGACGACTGCCCCTGCGGGGGGACTGCCCGTAGCGGAGGCACGTTAGATTGACTCCGTGTTCTCCCGCCTCACGCGTCCCCAAGCCCTCGCCGTCCTGGCCGCCCCCGTCGTGGCCCTGCTGGCCACAGCCGTGTTCGCACCGCTCCCCTTCTCCGTGGCGCAGCCCGGCATGACCGCGGACGTGCTCGGCGAGAACAAGGGCACCCCGGTCATCACGATCACCGGCGCGCCGGTCCGCGAGACCAGCGGGCAGTTGCGGATGACGACCATCGAGGCGACCTCCCCGGACACCCGCGTCGACCTCCCGGACGTGATCGACGGCTGGTTCGGCACGGACCGGGCGGTCATGCCCCGGGACTCCGTCTACCCCAGCGGGGACACCGTCAAGGAGATCGAGCGGTACAACCGGAAGCAGATGAAGGAGTCCCAGGACGAGGCCACCCGCGCCGCCCTGAACCACCTGGGCCGCGAGGACGACGGCATCGAGGTCGGCCTGAAGCTCGCCGACGTCGGCGGCCCCAGCGCAGGACTGCTCTTCTCCCTCGGCATCGTCGACAAGCTGGACGGCGACGGCAGTGGCGGCGACCTCACCGGCGGCCGGGTCGTCGCCGGTACGGGCACGATCGACGCGGACGGCACCGTCGGCGCGGTCGGCGGCGTACCTCTGAAGACGCAGGCGGCCGAGCGGGACGGCGCCACCGTCTTCCTGGTGCCGAAGGCCGAGTGCTCCGACGCGCAGGCCGAACTCCCCGAGGGCCTGCGCCTCGTCCCGGTCACCACCCTCAAGGGCGCCGTGGAGGCGCTGGTCAACCTGGAGAAGGGCACGGGCAGGGTCCCGAGCTGCTAGGTCCTGTCGTCACATTCCCGCCTGCCCGGTTCCCGGTCGCGCGCGGTCATCGGTGCTCACGGGCCGGCGCCCGGTGAGACCGGCCAGGTGCAGTTCGAGGGCGGCTCAGGAGGGTTCACGCCCGGGACCATGCGACAGGTCGCCACGGACGTGAGTGCCGTCCTCCTCGACGGCATCGGGCACTACGCGGCCGTCGAGGCACCCGACCGCCTCGCGGACGCCCTCCTCGCCTTCCACGGGAAGACCGACCGTCACGCATGGCCCCGCGCGCTCCACCGACGGAACCGACGGGGACGCACCGCCCGGCCGGTACGGCGACGCCGGCCGGGGGCCGGTCAGCCCTCCTCGACGAATCCCTCCTCCACCATCCAGTCCAGCGCCACCGCGTGCGGGTCCTCCCCGTCGACGTCCACCCTCGCGTTGAGGTCCTGCGCCACGGTGTTGTCGAGCTTCGCCGTCACCGGGGCGAGGACCTCCGCGATGGCCGGCCACTTCTCGAAGGTGTCGGAGTTGACCGTCGGCGCCGCGTTGTAGTTGGGGAAGAACTTCCTGTCGTCCTCCATCACCACCAGGTTCATGGACTTGATGCGCCCGTCGGTGGTGAAGACCTCGCCGTACGTGCAGGCGCCCTCGGCCGTCTGGGTGTAGATGATCCCGGTGTCCATCTGCGTGACGTCGCGCGCCGGGATGTTCATGCCGTACGCCTTCTCCATGCCCGGCAGTCCGTCCGCGCGGTTGGCGAACTCGCCCTCCACGCACAGCGTCACCGCACCCGGATCGGACTTCGCCAGCTCCGCCACCTCGGAGAGGGTCCGGGTGCGGTACTTCTCGTAGTTCGCCTGGTTCATGGCGAGGGCGTAGGTGTTGTTCAGCTCCGACGGCTCCAGCCAGGTCACCCCGTTCCCCGCGTCCGCGTCCCGCACCGCCTCCCACTGCTCACGCGGATCCGGGATCGGCCTGCTGTTGCCCTGGTACGTGATCCACGCCGTGCCCGTGTACTCGAACCCGGCGTCCGCCTCGCCGCCCACGACCGCCTCCCGGGAGCCGACGGAGCCCTGGATACCGGTCCGGTCGACGACCTCCGCGCCGGCCGCCTGGAAGGCGATGCCCATGATCGCGCCGAGGATCAGCTGCTCGGTGAACTCCTTCGACGTGACGGTGAGTTCCGCGCCCTCCAGCGGCTTCCCCCTGCCGATCGAGCCCGGCTCCACGTCGTCGACCATGGGGGAGCCGCTGGTCAGCCCGCAGCCGGCGGGCGCCGCCAGCAGCGCCCCGGCCAGGAGCAGACACGTACGCCGTCTCATGGGCCCGCCTCCAGACCGCGCGGCCGCAGCAGCAGCTCCGCCAGGGAGGCCAGCCAGTCCACCAGCAGCGCGAGGACGACGGTGAGGACCGAGCCCACCACCAGCACCGGCATCCGCTGGCTGGTGATCCCGGTGGTGATCAGTACGCCCAGCCCTCCGCCCCCGCCGAAGGTCGCCAGCGTCGCCGTGCCGACGTTCAGGACCAGCGCCGTCCGCACACCCGCCAGGATGAGGGGGACGGCCAGCGGCAGCTCCACCCGCGTGAGCACGCCCAGCGGGGACATGCCGATGCCGCGCGCCGCCTCCAGCAGCGTCGGGTCGTTGGCCTTCAGACCGGCGATGGTGTTGGACAGCACCGGCAGCACGGCGTAGGCGATGATGCCGATGAGGGCGGCCCTGCGGCCGATGCCCAGCCAGATCACCAGCAGCGCCAGCAGACCGATCGCCGGGGTGGCCTGGCCCGTGTTGGCCAGCGCCATCGCCGCCGGGCCGGCCCTGCGGAACATACGGCGGGTCAGCAGGACGCCCAGCGGGATCGCGATGACCAGCACGAAGAACGTCGAGATCACGGTGAGCCCGATGTGCTGCCACAGCGCCTTGGACACCTGCCCGTTCGACAGCGCGTTGCGGGTGAGCGCGTCGAGGTCCGCCTGCTCGAACCACAGCCAGGTCGCGAGCAGTACGGCGATCAGCACCGCCGGCAGGAACGTCAGCTTCCGCCAGGTCACCCGGGGCGGTTTCGCGGCCGGGGGCGGGGGAGCGGCCCCCGCCTCGTCCGGCGGCCCGCCGCCCTCGTCCCGGAAGACGTGGCCCCGCACCTCGTGCTCGCCCTCGGGCCGCCGCCCGGAGGAGCCGGAAGTGGAGGTGCTCACGTCTTCGCCTCCCCGCCGAAGCCTCCGAAGCCCTCCTGCTCGGCGTGCGTCTGCGCGGCCCGCTGCTCCTCGAGCTCGTGCTGGGCGTCCATCGCCTCCAGCCGGTCCGCCTCCAGCAGTTCGTGCACGGAGTTCATCAGCGTCTCCACGTCCACGACCCCCTCGTACGCGCCGCGCCGCCCGGTGACCGCGACCCGCCCCGTGTTGTCGGTGAGCACGGCCTCCAGCGCGTCCCGCAGCGTCGCGTCCCGGGTCACCGTGTCGTGCACCAGCGTGCCCGCGCGGGCCAGCGACCCCTTGGCGAGCGTCATGTCGCCGCGCCTGAGCCACTTGTAGGGGCGGCCCCGCTTGTCGAGCAGCAGGATCTCGTTGAAGCCGCTGGAGCGGAGCCGGTCGAAGACGTGCTGGAGCGGGTCGTCGACGCTCACCGTCGGATAGTCGGTGATCTCCACGTCCCGCACCCGGGTGAGGTTGAGCCGCTTCAGCGCGGCCCCGGCGCCGACGAAGCCCGACACGAAGTCGTCGGCGGGGTGGGTGAGGATCGCCTCCGGGGTGTCGAACTGGGCGATGTGGGAACGTTCGCGCAGCACCGCGATCCGGTCGCCGATCTTGATCGCCTCGTCGAAGTCGTGGGTGACGAAGACGATCGTCTTGTGCAGCTCCCGCTGGAGCCGGATCAGCTCGTCCTGGAGGTGGTCCCGGGTGATCGGGTCGACCGCGCCGAACGGCTCGTCCATCAGCAGCACCGGCGGGTCCGCCGCCAGGGCCCGCGCCACCCCCACCCGCTGCTGCTGGCCGCCGGAGAGCTGGCGCGGATAGCGGCCGTGGAACTCGCCGGGGTCGAGGCCGACCAGGTCCAGCATCTCCTCCACCCGCGCCCGCACCCGGGACATGGGCCAGCGCAGCATCCTCGGCACCAGCGCGATGTTCTGCGCCACCGTCATGTGCGGGAACAGCCCGCTCGCCTGGATCGCGTACCCGATCTTGCGGCGCAGCCGCACCGGGTCCATGTCGGTGACGTCCTCGCCGCCGATGCGGATCCGGCCGGCCGTCGGCTCGATCAGCCGGTTGATCATCTTCAGGAGGGTGGACTTCCCGCAGCCCGACGGGCCGACGAGAATCACCGTCTCGCCCTCCCTGATGTCCATGGTGACGTTGTCGACGGCAGGCAGCGCACCGCCCGGGTAGCGCTTGGTCAGACCCTCCAGCTCGATGGTCGCCCCGACCGACCCGGACTCCGTCCCGGGTGTCCCGGCGTCAGGCACGGATCGATCAGGCACGGATCCCCCTGGGAATGGTCAGCCGCCCGATCAACACGTACGCGGCGTCGAACAGCAGGGCCAAGGCGATGATCCCGAGGGTGCCCGCGAGCACCTGGTTCAGCGCGTTCCTGCTGCCCAGCGAGGCGATCCCGCGGAAGATCAGGTTGCCGAGGCCGGGACCGGAGGCGTACGCGGCGATGGCGGCGATGCCCATCAGCATCTGCGTGGAGACCCGGATCCCGGTCAGGATCGGCGGCCAGGCCAGCGGCAGCTCCACCCGCGCCAGCCGCACCACGCGCGACATGCCGATGCCCTTGGCCGCGTCCACCAGCGACGGGTCGACCCCGCGCAGCCCCACGATCGCGTTCCGCACGATCGGCAGCAGCCCGTACAGCGTCAGCGCGATCACCGTCGGCGGCACCCCGAGCCCCACGACCGGGATCAGCAGACCGATCATGGCCAGCGCCGGAATGGTCAGCAGGGTGGCGGTGGCGGTCGTGGCCAGGTTGCCCGCCCACTCGCTGCGATAGGTGACCACCCCGATCAGCACACCGAGCAGGGTCGCCACCACCATGCACTGGAAGACGACACTGGCGTGCTGGTAGGCGTCGGTGAGCAGCTGCTGATGGCGGCTGCCCAGGTACTCCCAGAAGTCCACGTCCGCTCACCCCAGCTCGGCCAGGTCGGTTCACTCGCCGAGCGCGGCCTGCTCCACCAGCGGGATGATCCGCAGCGGAACGGGGTTCTCCATGACGATCGCCGTGGAGGCCCGGACGATGCCATCAAAACCGACGACGCGGTCGATCACCCGCTGGAGATCGGCGTTGGAGCGCGCCACGAGGCGGCACAGCATGTCCCCGGTGCCGGTGGTGGTGTGCAGCTCCAGCACCTCCGGCACGGTCGCCAAGTGGGCCCGTACGTCGGCTCCTTGGCCCTGCCGGATCTGCAGCGTGGCGAACGCCGTGACCGGGTAGCCGAGGGCCGCCGGATCCACCTCGGGGCCGAATCCGCGGATGACTCCGTTCGACTGAAGCCGGTCCAGGCGGGCCTGCGCGGTGCCGCGCGCCACCCCGAGCCGCCGGGACATCTCCAGCACCCCGATCCGCGGCTCCCGCGCCAGCAGCAGGATGATCCGTCCGTCCAGATGATCGATCGCCATACCGGCCTCCCCGGTGGTCATCCTGTGCAGAAAGCCCGACGGTACGGGCGTACGGCTGGACACATTGCCCAGCGAACGGTCGAACTATTGCGCACCTTGCAGGGCTGCACCACCCTGCCCCTATGACGCAGACCACACACCACGCTCCCGACACCGCCCGGCAGGCCGACCCCTTCCCGGTCAAGGGAATGGACGCGGTCGTCTTCGCCGTGGGCAACGCCAAGCAGGCGGCGCACTACTACTCCACCGCCTTCGGCATGAAGCTGGTCGCCTACTCCGGACCGGAGAACGGCAGCCGCGAGACCGCCGCCTACGTCCTTCAGAGCGGCTCCGCCCGCTTCGTCCTCACCTCGGTGATCAAGCAGTCCACCGAGTGGGGCGCCTTCCTCGCCGACCACGTGGCCGCGCACGGCGACGGCGTCGTCGACCTCGCCATCGAGGTCCCGGACGCGCGCGCCGCGTACGCCTACGCCGTCGAGCACGGCGCGCGCTCGGTCGCCGAGCCGTACGAGCTGAAGGACGAGCACGGCACCGTCGTCCTGGCCGCGATCGCCACGTACGGGAAGACCCGCCACACGCTGGTCGAGCGCTCCGGCTACGACGGCCCCTACCTGCCCGGGTACGTCGCCGCCGACCCGATCGTCGAGCCGCCGGCCCAGCGCTCCTTCCAGGCGATCGACCACTGCGTCGGCAACGTCGAGCTCGGCCGGATGAACGAGTGGGTGGAGTTCTACAACAAGGTCATGGGCTTCACGAACATGAAGGAGTTCGTGGGCGACGACATCGCCACCGAGTACAGCGCGCTGATGTCGAAGGTGGTCGCCGACGGCACGCTCAAGGTCAAGTTCCCGATCAACGAGCCCGCCATCGCCAAGAAGAAGTCCCAGATCGACGAGTACCTGGAGTTCTACGGCGGCGCCGGCGTCCAGCACATCGCGCTGAACACCAACGACATCGTGCAGACGGTCCGCCAGATGCGCGCGTCCGGGGTCCGGTTCCTGGACACCCCCGACTCGTACTACGACACCCTCGGCGAGTGGGCCGGCGAGACGCGGGTGCCGGTCGAGACGCTGCGCGAGCTGAAGATCCTCGTCGACCGCGACGAGGACGGCTACCTGCTGCAGATCTTCACCAAGCCGGTCCAGGACCGCCCGACGGTCTTCTTCGAACTCATCGAACGCCACGGCTCCATGGGCTTCGGCAAGGGCAACTTCAAGGCCCTCTTCGAGGCGATCGAGCGCGAGCAGGAGAAGCGCGGCAACCTGTAGCCGCACAGCCGCGGGCAGTCGTGCCGCCCTGCGGCACCACTGCCCGCGGAGGGCTTCAGGACGGCTCAGGTCCCGCCTGGACGGAAGGCTCACCCAGGCGGGCCAAGGCCGTCTTCGCCCGCGGCACCCGCAGCGGTGAAAACCACGGGTTGATCTGAAGGGCTTCCTTCAGGTGCCGCCGAGCGGACCCGTACCGCTCCAGCGACCGCTCGATCATCCCCCGGTGGAACACGTACAGCGCACTGCGCACCCCACCACCCTGCGTCCCCTCGGTCGCCCGTACGGCGAAGGGCAACGCCTCCTCGTGCCGACCGGCCCGATGCAACGCCCACCCCAACGCGTCCGCCACCGCGGTCGAAGGCTGCCGCTCCCACTCCGCCCGAAGCCGCCGCACGGCGCCCTCCGCGTCCCCGTGATCCGCCTCGAACCGCCCCAGCACCAACGACTCGTCACCCCCGTACCCGGCGGCCAGCCGGACCCGCTCCCGCAGCACCCCGTACTGCACCCCCGCCGCCCGCTTCAGCCCCAGCGACTCGTACAGCTCCCCCAGCTCCAGCGCGTACTCCGGCCGAGGCTGCTTCGCCAGCGCCACCCGGTACGCGCTCAGCGCCTCCGTCATCCGCCCCAGCGCCGCCAGCGCCCTGCCCTGCCCGGCCTGCGCCGCCCGCTGATCGGGGTCGATCCGCACCGCCTCCCGGAAGTGCCGCAGCGCGTCCTGGCGGTCGCCGCGCTCCCAGGCGAGCTGTCCGGCCCGCTCCAGATACGCCGCCCGCTCGGCCGGCTCCCCGGCGGCCGACACCGCGTCCGCCAGCTTGGCCGCCGCGTCCTCCCGCCAGCCCCGGTCCCGGTACACGGCCGCCGCCCGCGCCATCACGGCGGGACCGGAGCGCAGGTCCTTCAGCCTCTCCAGCAGCTTCCCCGCCTCCTCGTCGTCGCCGAGCCCGGCGGACGCCTCGATCAGCAGCGGATACGTCGTCCACCGCTCCGGCTCCAGCTTCCGCGCCGCCTCACCCCACTTCCGCGCCCCGGTGAAGTCCCGCCGCGCGTTCGCCAGCGCGGCCAGCCCCCGCAGCGCCGGGGCGTTCCCCCTCGCCCGCACCTTCAGCGAGGTGCGCAGCGCCTTCTCGGCCCGCGGCCAGTACGCCGGGTCCGCCAGCCGCAGCCCCAGCTCCACCCGGGCCGCCCCGAGCACCGCCCAGGCCTCCGCGTCCCCCGGACGCCCGCGCACCCGCCGCTCGCGCTCCTCGACCAGCGTCCGCAGGTCGGGCAGCGCGGCCGGCACCCCGCTGGTGACCGCCGCGAGCGCCCGCGCCCCCGGATCCGGCGCAGGTGGCGCCCGGTGCCCCCAGGGCAGCAGCACCAGCACCCCGCCCAGCACCGCGCACCCGGCGACCGAGGTGAGCAGCGCCCGGCGGCGGACCCGCCGGGGCCCGTGGGGCTTGTCGTCCGTGGTGCACACCGTCATGGCGCACACTGTGCGCCACACCCCACGTCCATACGATGATCACACCCCGAGGTGACGCGGCTGCCGTACGCGGGGTTCACACCGATGGCCCCCGGTGTCACGCTGTGATCATGAGCCGTACCGAAGCGCGACGCGATGAAGACACGGCGGCGGCCGGCCCCCTCGTCGACCGGCTGCTCGGCGGCCTGCCCCCGGAGGCCGTCCTCACCGACCCCGACGTCACGGCCTCCTACGCCCACGACATGGCGAGCTTCTGCCCGGCCGGCAGCCCCGCGGTGGTGGTCCTGCCGCGCACGGTCGAGCAGGTCCAGCACGTCATGCGCACCGCCACCGAGCTGCGCGTCCCCGTCGTCCCGCAAGGCGCCCGCACCGGCCTGTCCGGCGCCGCCAACGCCACCGACGGCTGCATCGTGCTCTCCCTGACGAAGATGGACCGCATCCTGGAGATCAGCCCGGTCGACCGGATCGCCGTCGTCGAACCCGGCGTCGTCAACGCCGTCCTCTCCCGCGCGGTCGGCGAACACGGCCTGTACTACCCTCCCGACCCCTCCAGCTGGGAGACGTGCACCATCGGCGGCAACATCGGCACCGCGTCGGGCGGCCTGTGCTGCGTGAAGTACGGGGTGACGGCCGAGTACGTCCTCGGTCTCGACGTCGTCCTGCCCGACGGCCGGCTGATGTCCACCGGCCGCCGCACCGCCAAGGGCGTCGCCGGATACGACCTGACCCGCCTGTTCGTCGGCTCCGAGGGCTCCCTCGGCATCGTCGTCCGCGCGGTCCTCGCCCTGCGGCCGAAGCCGCCCGAGCCGCTGGTGCTGGCCGCCGAGTTCTCCTCCTCCGCCGCCGCCTGCGACGCCGTGTGCCGCGTCATGGCCGGCGGGCACGTCCCCTCCCTCCTCGAACTGATGGACCGTACGACGGTCAGGGCCGTCAACGACATGGCCCGCATGGGCCTCCCGGAGTCCACCGAGGCCCTGCTGCTCGCCGCCTTCGACACCACCGACCCGGCCGCCGACCTCGCCGCCGTCGGCGCGCTGTGCGAGGCCGCCGGCGCCACCCAGGTCGTACCGGCCGAGGACGCCGCCGAGTCCGAACTGCTGCTCCAGGCACGCCGGTCGTCCCTGGTGGCCCTCGAAGCGGTCAAGGGCACGACGATGATCGACGACGTGTGCGTGCCCCGCTCCAGGCTCGGCGAGCTCATCGACGGCGTCGAGCGGATCGCCGGGAAGCACCGGCTCACCATCGGCGTCGTCGCCCACGCCGGCGACGGCAACACCCACCCGACGGTCTGCTTCGACGCCTCCGACCCCGGGGAGTCGCGGCGGGCCCGCGAGTCCTTCGACGAGATCATGGCGCTCGGCCTGGAACTCGGCGGCACCATCACCGGCGAACACGGGGTCGGCGTGCTGAAGAAGGAGTGGCTGGCGCGCGAGATCGGCCCCGTGGGACTGGAGATGCAACGGGCCGTCAAGCAGGTCTTCGACCCGCTGGGCATTCTCAACCCGGGCAAGCTCTTGTGAACGAGAAGGTGCCCGAAAGGGGTGGGGTCCGGCCGGACGGGCGGTCAGGTCCCCGCCCGTCTGATAGATGTGGTTCCCCCCGACCCACCCCATCGAGCAGATACGGGACGACGGAATGAGTGCCCCAACCCCGGCCCCCGGCGACGACAGGCCCCGCGAAGGGTACTACCCGGACCCGTCCATTCCTGGATATGTCCGGTACTGGAACGGTGCCTCCTGGGTACCGGGCACGAGCCGTCCGGCACCCAAGGAGGGCGAGTCGCTCGCACCCCCGCCCGGCGCGGGCCCGGCGCGGCCCTCCGTCGAGGAGACCGGACCGCACTTCTTCGACGAGGACCCGGTGGGGGAGCCGTCCCCGGCCGGTTCCCAGCACGGCAGCCGGCCCGAGCCCGCCTCGGCGTGGGGCGCCGACCGCTCCCACCAGACCGGCTTCGGCGGCGACCAGGACCGCAAGGTGTCCTGGGGCGCCGACCCGAGGGTGCCGCACACGGCCCCGCCGTCCGCACCCTCCGTGCCGGGGACCGGGTCCGCGGACGCCCCGGACGAGCAGGCCGCGGCCGGTTCGGGCAACACCTTCGTGTTCCGCAGGCCGGCGTCGACGCCGAAGCCGCGGCAGGAGGCAGGGACCTCCGACGGAGAACTCGCGGACGAGGGCACGATGACCTTCCGCGCCGTCACCCCGCGCACGGGACAGGGCCCCACAGGGCAGCAGGCGGGCTCCGCCGCCTCCGGGCGGCCCGGGTTCGGTGCCGGGAAGGCGGCGGCCGCCCGTGCCGCCGCTGCCGCCACGGCGCCGTCCGGACCCCAGCAGGCCGCCGCCCCGACCGCGTCCCCGCAGACCGCGGGCGCGGCGGGGACGGGACACGCGGCGGGCGCGGTACCCCCGCCGGCCGCTGCCGCCTCCGCGCCCCTGACGAGCGGTGCCGGCGGGGGCCAGTCCTCCTGGGCGCAGCAGGTGCACCGGCTGGCCGGCGGCGAGGAGCCGCCCGTCGCGCCCTGGAAGCCGCCGGTCGAGGACGTGTTCCAGGCCGCCGCCCGGCGCCAGGCCGCGGCCCGCCCCGCCGCGCTCGGCAGGCGGCTGGCCGCCCGGCTGCTGGACACCGTCGTCCTCGGCGCCGTCACCGCGGTGGCCGCCGTGCCGCTCGGCATCAAGGCCATGGACCACATCGAGGCGAAGATCGACGCGGCCAGGCTGTCCGGCGAGACCGTCACCGTCTGGCTGCTCGACGGCACCACCTCCGTGCACCTGGGCATCGTCCTGGCCGTCCTCCTCCTCGCCGGTGTCCTCCTCGAGGTGCTGCCGACCGTCAAGTGGGGCCGCACCCTGGGCAAGAAGCTGCTGGGCATCGAGGTGCGGGACATCGAGGGGCACGAGGCGCCGGCCTTCGGCGCGGCCCTGCGCCGCTGGCTCGTCTACAGCGTCCCCGGGCTGCTCGTCGTCGGTGTCGTCGGCGTCCTGTGGTGCCTGTTCGACAAGCCCTGGCGCCAGTGCTGGCACGACAAGGCCGCGCACACGTTCGTCGCCGCCGGCTGAGTCCGCGTCACCCGTATCCCCGCTACTCCGGACGGACGCTCGCCGGATGCGGGGCCGGAGGGTTCGCGATCGACTCGGGGGCATGACCACCGAACCGCCCCCCGGCTCCGGTCGGCAGCCGCCGGACGACGACCCGTTCAAGAAGCACCCCCCGCCGGGCGGCCCCGGCACCCCGGGGCCGGGCTCCCCGTACGACACCCCCGGCGGCACGCCCCCGCCACCCGGAGGCGGCGGGCCCTACGGCGGTGGCCCCTACGGCGGTGGCGGCGGCGGTCCCTACGGAGGGCCCCCCGGCTCCTCCGATCCCCTCGCCGGCATGCCCCCGCTCGCCGACAGCGGCAGGCGCACGCTCGCCCGCATCATCGACATGATCCTCGTCGGCATCGTCGTCTGGCTGCTCACCTGGCCGTTCGGCGTCAGCGAGTACAACGTCGACGGCGACGAGATCAACGTCGGCAACTCCTTCGCGCAGTCCGTCATCGCCGCGGCCCTCTACATCGCCTACGACACCTTCATGACCGCCCGAGGCGGCCGGACCCTGGGCAAGAAGTGGCTGCACATGCGGGTGGCCGACCTCGCCGACGGCTCGAACCCCTCCGTGCAGACCGCGCTGATCCGCGCCCTCGTGCTGTGGCTGCCGTTCGCGTTCTGCTGTGCCTGCGTGTGGACCGTGATCGCGGGCGGCTGGAGCTTCTTCGACCGGCCCTACAAGCAGGGCCTGCACGACAAGGCGGCCAAGACCGTGGTGGTCAGCACCAGGTGAGGTCAGGAGGCCGCGCGCTCCCGCACCGGCTCACGGGCCGGAGCGGCGACGGTGGCCCGTACCGGCTGTACCGGCTCCGGGGGCGCGGGCCGTCCCACCGCGGCGGGCCGTCCCACCGCGGCGGGCCGCCGGGGCCCGGCGAGCGGGACCGTCATGGCCACCAGCAGTCCGAGGGCGAGCGCCGAGACGGCGACGACCGCGATGCCCACGCCCGAACTCGCTCCGGACAACAGCAGCATGGCGAACGTCGAGAAGATCACGGTGCACGAACCGTAAGCGAGCTGAGCGACAGTCGGACGGGGCATGGCCATCGTGTCCTCGGGAGTCGGGGGGCTGTCCGCCTGGCTTTCCACCGTTTCGGGGCGGTTCCGCCAAACGACTCTAACCGCGAGCGTGCCCGAGGGGAACGGACAGTAAGCGTGACCTGACCGACAGGGCCGGTGCACAGGGGGCGCACGGATTCATGGCGTCCATCACGTGGACGGTTGTGCGCGCCCGCAGGGTTTCGCACGGATGTGTCCGGTAAGCGAACGTCGGCTCCGCATAGTGCCATTGATCTGTTCAAGTCAAGGTCTGTTTTTTCTGGCGAACCTCTAGTCAAATGTCGTCACTTGACTACACGCGTTGATCACGTGCGTGCGGGACCTTCCACAGACGGAACCTCCTTCGGCCGTACGCACGCACGCGGGAGGGGATCTCAAGTGATCAGTAGACCCTGGACGTTCAGAGCGGCCGCGACGGGCGTGGCCCTCGCGGCGGTCACCGCCACCTGCTCTGCGTTCACCGTGGCCCAGGCCGACCCGGCTGACAAGGCCGACCGTCCCGGCGCCGTGGACCGGCACGACCCGGCGGAGCACAACCACGTCGAGCACGACCTCGCGGGCCCGCTGACCAAGACGCAGGAGGCCCAGCGCGAGGAGGCCCTCAACCAGGTCATGTCCGGCAAGGCATCGGTCAAGGACCGTGAGGGTTCAAAGGTCGTCCAGCTCAAGAGCAAGAAGGGCGACAGCAAGTACGTAGAGCTCGGCCGCGAGAAGACCGACAAGATCTTCACGATCCTGGTCGAGTTCGGCGACAAGGTCGACAGCCGCTACGGCGGCGACGCCGGCCCGCTGCACAACCGGATAGCCGAGCCGGACCGCAAGGTGGACAACTCCACGGCCTGGCAGGAGGACTACGACCAGCAGCACTTCGAGGACCTGTACTTCGGGTCCGGCAAGGGCGTCGACTCGGTCAAGACCTACTACGAGAAGCAGTCCTCCGGCCGCTACTCGGTCGAG
Source organism: Streptomyces sp. NPDC059454 (assembly GCF_042749965.1). Lineage (NCBI taxonomy): Bacteria > Bacillati > Actinomycetota > Actinomycetes > Kitasatosporales > Streptomycetaceae > Streptomyces > Streptomyces sp. NPDC059454. The sequence continues at coordinate 91,950 of NZ_JBHYVC010000016.1, forward strand.
GGCGAGGTCTCCGACTGGGTCAAGGTCCCGTACAACGAGGCCCGTTACGGCAACAACGCCTGCGGCGACACCAACTGCCCCAGCGTGTGGAACGTCGTCAGCGACGGCCTGAACGCCTGGGTCGCCCAGCAGAAGGCGGCCGGCCGCACCGACGCCCAGATCAAGGCGGACGCGGCCCGGTTCGACGAGTGGGACCGCTACGACTTCGACGGCGACGGCGACTTCAACGAGCCCGACGGCTACATCGACCACTTCCAGGTCGTGCACGCCGGTGAGGACGAGTCCGCCGGCGGCGGCGCCCAGGGCGAGGACGCGATCTGGGCCCACCGCTGGTACGCCTTCGGCACCGACGCCGGCGCCACCGGCCCCGAGCAGAACAGGCTCGGCGGCGCGCAGATCGGCGACACCGGCATCTGGGTCGGCGACTACACCGTCCAGCCGGAGAACGGCGGACTCGGCGTCTACGCCCACGAGTACGGCCACGACCTCGGTCTGCCGGACCACTACGACACCGCGGGCGGCGAGAACTCCACCGGCTTCTGGACGCTGATGTCCTCCGGCTCCTGGCTCGGCACCGGGAAGAAGGAGATCGGCGACCTGCCCGGCGACATGACCGCCTGGGACAAGCTCCAGCTCGGCTGGCTGAACTACGACACGGCCAAGGCCGGCGTCAACTCCTGGCACAAGCTGGGCGTCGCCGAGTACAACACCAAGAACAAGCAGGCGCTGGTCGTCACGCTGCCGAAGAAGGCCGTGACCACCGAGATCGTCCCGCCGGCCGAGGGCAGCACCCAGTGGTGGAGCGGCAGCGGTGACAACCTCAAGAACACGCTGAGCCGTTCGGTCGACCTGACCGGCAAGTCGTCCGCCGCCCTCACCTTCGACGGCTGGTACGACATCGAGGCCAACTACGACTACCTCTACACCGAGGTGTCCACCGACGGCGGCGCCAACTGGACCGCCGTCGACGGCACGGTCGACGGCCGGCCGATTCCGCGCGACGGCAGCGACAAGCCCGCCCTGCACGGCACGCTCGACGGCTACGAGAAGTTCGCGTACTCCCTCGACGCCTACGCCGGCCAGAAGATCGACCTGCGCTTCCGCTACCAGTCCGACGGCGGCGTGGCCCTCAAGGGCTTCACGGCCGACCGGATCACGGTGACGGCGGACGGCACGCCGGTCTTCTCCGACAACGCCGAGAGCGCGGACGCCGCCTGGACGGCGAACGGCTTCACCCGCCAGGGCGCGTCCTTCACCAAGGACTACGCGCAGTACTACATCGCCGAGAACCGCCAGTACGTGTCGTACGACAAGACCCTCGAGGTCGGCCCGTACAACTTCGGCTACACGTCCCGCCCGGACTGGGTCGAGCACTACGCGTACCAGACCGGCCTGCTGATCTGGAAGTGGGACACCTCCCAGGCGGACAACAACACCAGCCAGCACCCGGGCACCGGCCTGGTCCTCCCGGTCGACTCGCACCCGACCGCGCTGAAGTGGTCCGACGGCACGCTGATGCGCAACCGCATCCAGACCTACGACGCGCCGTTCAGCAAGTACCGCACCGACGGCATGACGCTGCACAAGGCGGACGTGGCGACCTGGATCCCGTCGTCGAAGGGTGTGCCGGTCTTCAACGACCGCACCAGCACCTACTACGACGAGTCGAACCCGACCGCCGGCGTCAAGGTCACTGACACCAACACGAAGATCAAGATCCTCAAGGAGGCCAGGGACGGCTCGACGATCGAGCTCGAGGTCGGCCCTGCGGGCAGGTAAATAGCATCTTCGCAGGTCAGAGCATGATCGGCGGTGACCCCCTGGCGGGTCACCGCCGATCCGTGTTTAGGTGCCTCCTGTGGCTCTCTTATTGACACCAGTGGACACGGGGGTATGACCGCATGGCCGCAGGAGGTTTCTGCAAGCTGCCGAACGGCACGGTGGTGGTGGCGCTGAACCTGCCCAGCCCCGCCGCCGGCGCACCCGCCGGAGTCCGCGTCCTCGTCCACGCCCAGAACCGCGCACGAGCCCTGACCAGGCTCCGCAACCTGGGCCTGCGAGCGATCTACCTACGGGGAAACGCCGCCCCGCCCACCCCCGACGAGATCACCGCGGTCCTCCACCACCCGGACGGCCTCATATGGCGCACGGCCCCCACGGTCGACGCCCTGACCCTGGAACTCTGGCACCCCATAAGAGCCCTCCTCGGACACCCGGCCACCCCCGCGTAGCGGCGGGCACCCGTGCCGCAGGGCGGCACGGGTGGGCGACGGGGGTCCCCCCGCTCGAGCGCGGCCGAGAGCGGGGGAGGCACCGGCCCGGCGCCGCGAGCCGGCCCGCCCCGGCACAGGGCTACTGCACGACCGGCTTCCCGGACAGCTTCACCCCCGCCGTGCGCAGCTCCTCCAGCGCACGCTCAGTGGTCTCCGCCGCCACCCCGGCCGTGAGATCGAGCAGCACCCGCGTGCGGAACCCCTCCCGCGCCGCGTCCAGCGCGGTGGCCCGCACACAGTGATCCGTGGCGATCCCCACCACGTCCACCTCGTCGACCTCCCGCTCCCGCAACCACTCCGCCAGCGGCGTCCCGTTCTCGTCGGCCCCCTCGAACCCGCTGTAGGCCGCCGCGTACGCCCCCTTGTCGAACACGGCGTCGACCGCGCCCGACGTCACCGCGGGGGCGAAGTTCGGATGGAACCCGACCCCCTCCGTCCCGGCGACACAGTGCGCGGGCCAGGACCGGACGTAGTCGGGGTTGTCGGCGAAATGCCCGCCGGGCGCGATGTGGTGGTCCCGGGTGGCCACCACATGCCGGTAACCGGCGGGGGCCTGCCCGATCAGCTCGGTGACGGCGGCAGCCACATCCGCACCGCCGGCCACGGCGAGGCTGCCCCCCTCGCAGAAGTCGTTCTGCACATCGACGACGATCAGTGCGCGGCGCATGGTCGGTGTCCTTCGGCTATGGGGTCGGGTGGGGGCGGCCCGGCCGGGGTGAACCTCCGAGCCTATGGAATGACGGGCGGCGCGGACAGGGGCGTGGCAGGGCGGTCGGGAGCCCCCGCCCGCGTACCGGAAGCCCCGCCCCGCGCACGGGGGGCACGTTTTCAGCTACCCGACGGCCCGTGCGCGTACTCCGTCGGAAGGACGGGTTCCCCCCGGGAGAGCTGGGTCGCGGACAGCGGCAGGCCCGCGCGGGCCGCCGCGTGCCGGTCGCGCACCACGTCCAGCGGCTCACGGGCGATCACCGCGCCGCCCTCGACCAGAGGCACGAGCAGCTGCCGTTCGGCCAGCCCGTCCGGCACCGCCCCGGTGCCGACCACCTCGGCCTCGGCGACGCCGTACTCGTCCAGCCGCCGCGCGGCCCACTTGCGGCCGCCGACGGAGGTCTTGCCGCCGGTGGACTTCTTCGCCACCGGCACCAGCGGCGCCTTCGGGTCGGCGGACTGCGCGCGGGCGACCAGCTTGTAGACCATGGAGGCCGTCGGATGCCCGGAGCCGGTCACCAGCTGGGTGCCCACCCCGTACGCGTCCACGGGCGCCGCCGCCAGCGAGGCGATGGCGTACTCGTCCAGGTCCGAGGTCACGATGATCTTCGTACCGGTGGCGCCCAGCTCGTCCAGCTGCTGCCGCACCCGGTGCGCCACCAGCAGCAGGTCACCGGAGTCGATCCGTACGGCGCCCAGCTCCGGCCCGGCGACCTCCACGGCCGTACGGACCGCCTCGGCCACGTCATAGGTGTCCACCAGCAGCGTCGTACCACCGCCGAGGGAGTCCACCTGGGCCCGGAAGGCGTCCCGCTCGCTGTCGTGGAGCAGGGTGAAGGCGTGGGCGGAGGTGCCCACGGTGGGGATGTTGTAGCGGAAGCCGGCCGCCAGGTCGGAGGTGGAGGCGAAGCCGCCGACGTACGCGGCCCGGGAGGCGGCCACCGCGGCCAGCTCGTGGGTGCGCCGGGCGCCCATCTCGATCAGCGGCCGCCCGCCGGCGGCGGACGACATCCGGGAGGCCGCGGCGGCGATCGCCGAGTCGTGGTTGAGGATCGACAGGATCACCGTCTCCAGGAGCACGCACTCCGCGAAGCTGCCCTCGACCCGCATGACCGGCGAGCCCGGGAAGTACACCTCGCCCTCGGGATAGCCCCAGATGTCGCCGGAGAAGCGGTAGCCGGCCAGCCAGTCCAGGGTCTCCTCGTCGACGATGTCCTTCTCGCGCAGGAACCCCAGGACGCCGGGGTCGAAGCGGAAGTTCTCCACCGCGTCCAGCACCCGCCCGGTGCCGGCCACCACGCCGTAGCGGCGGCCGTCGGGCAGCCGCCGGGTGAAGACCTCGAACACGCTGCGCCGCCCGGCCGTGCCGGCCTTCAGCGCGGCCCGCAGCATCGTCAGCTCGTACTGGTCAGTGAAGAGCGCCGTCGAGGGGACATCCACCGGCAGCCCAAGGTCCGCTGTGTTCATGGCAGGGATGCTACCCCCATTTCGTCAGTTTGACGATTTTGGTTCGCGTGCCGGATCCGCACGCCGGAACAGTGGGCCGGTTTGTGCGACCACCCCCCTGCGGTGGCAGCATGGGCTGTGTGACGTCACCCGCACCCCTGGAGATCGAACGCACCGAATCGGCGGAGGAGGTCTTCGCCGTACCCGAGCCCGACGTCCCGTGGGTCACCATCGTCCACAACGACCCGGTCAACCTCATGAGCTATGTGACGTACGTCTTTCAGTCGTACTTCGGCTACAGCAAGGACAAGGCCACCAAGCTCATGCTCGACGTCCACCACAAGGGCCGCGCGGTCGTCTCCAGCGGTACCCGCGAGGAGATGGAACGCGACGTCCAGGCCATGCACGGCTACGGACTGTGGGCCACCCTCCAGCACGACCGGAAGTGACCGATCCGGACATGACCGAACCGGACAGGACCCGCCCCCGCCCCCACCCGCAGGACCGGAAGCAGCGAATCGCCGCCATGCCAGGAACCTTCGAACCGCTCCCCGGCGGCGGCGCGGCCGTCGCCCTCGACGACGTCGAGATCTCCATCATCCGGTCCCTGGCCGTGCAGTTGATGGAGCTCCTCGGCCCCGGACCCGCCGAGGACGCCTCCGGCGACCCGTTCGCCGGCCTCTTCGCCGAGGGGCCGAGCGAACCCCCCTCCGACCCCGTGCTGCGCCGCCTCTTCCCGGACGCCTACGGCGATCCCGAGGGCACCCCGCGGGCCGAGGAGGCCGAGGAGCAGCGGGCCCACTCCGCCGAGTTCCGCCGCTACACCGAGAACGACCTGCGGGCCGGCAAACGCGACAACGCCCTCGCGGTGATCCGCTCCCTGGACGGGCTCACCCCGGCCGGCGGGGGCGGCGCGGTGCTGGAACTGTCGCCGGACGCGTCCCGCCAGTGGCTCGGCGCCCTCAACGACCTGCGCCTCGCGATCGGCTCCCGCCTGGAGATCAGCGACGAGGACGACAGCGACCTCCTCTTCCACCTCCCCGCCGAGGACCCGCGCAAGCCGATGGTGATGGCGTACCTGTGGCTCGGCGGACTCCAGGAGACCCTCGTCTCGACACTCATGCCGTAGTCGTAGCCGTATCTGCATCTGTCCGGAAAGATCCCCTGAACTGTTCGCTCAGAGGAACCTCAAGTCCGGATAACGATCCCGTCACCGCCCCTGCGGATTTACCCCGTAGGGGCACTTTCCCGTGATCTGCGTCACTCAATCCCAGGTGAACGGCGTGGTAAGAATCGGCAACTCGCCTGCGGCCCACCCTCAGCCGCGAGCAAGGCAGCCGGCCACCGCCGGCGTGTACGACCAGCACGACAAGAGGACGACGGCCCCGGTCCCCGGGCCGCCGACCCGTCGCCGTCGCCGAACGGGACGTGGGCCCGCCCACATCACCACCCGCTCTGCTGCGCCACGCCAGCACGTCCCCGCGCCAACTGAGGAAGTTCGATGTCACTCGACTCCATCACCCAAAACATCGACGACGCCGTCAGTGATTTCTTCGATCCCGTCGCGACCACCGTCGGCGACATCGTCTTCTACACCGTCCCGGTCGGTGGCACCGAGCTACCGCTCATCGTCGCGTGGCTCGTGGTCGCCGGCCTGGTCTTCACCGGCTGGTTCGGCCTCATCCAGGCGCGCAAACTCAAACTCGCCTTCGACGTCGTGCGCGGCAAGTACGACGAGGAAGGCTCTCCCGGCGAGGTCAACCACTTCCAGGCACTGACCGCCGCCGTCTCCGGCACCGTCGGCCTCGGCAACATCGCCGGTGTGGCCGTCGCCGTTTCCATTGGCGGCCCGGGAGCCACCTTCTGGATGATCCTGTGCGGCCTGCTCGGCATGGCCACCAAGTTCGTCGAGGTCACCCTCGGTGTGAAGTACCGCGAGGAGCACGCGGACGGCACCGTCTCCGGCGGCCCGATGCACTACCTGCCCAAGGGACTCGCCGAGCGCTTCGGCAGCGGCGGCGCCAAGCTCGGCAAGGTGCTCGCCGTCCTGGCCTCCGCCATGATCCTCTTCTTCGGTCTGTTCGGCGGCAACCTGTTCCAGACCAACCAGAGCTACGCGCAGATCTCCTCGACCTTCGGCGGCGAGGACGGTTTCCTGGCCTCCTCCGCCGGTGCCGTGCTCTTCGGCCTGGTCGTGGCCGCCCTGGTCGGCCTCGTGCTGCTCGGCGGCATCCGCTCCATCGCCTCGGTCACCAGCCGACTGGTCCCCGCCATGGCGATCATGTACGTCGTGGCCTGCCTGATCGTCATCCTGACGAACGTCACCGCCGTGCCCGACGCGATCGGGGACATCTTCCAGGGCGCCTTCCAGGCGGACGGCGTCGCGGGCGGTGTGATCGGCGCCCTGATCGTCGGCTTCCAGCGGGCCGCCTTCTCCAACGAGGCCGGTCTCGGCTCCGCGCCGATCGCCCACTCCGCGGTCAAGACCAAGCACCCCGCGAGCGAGGGCCTGGTCGCCCTGCTGGAGCCGTTCATCGACACGGTCGTCATCTGCACCATGACCGCGCTGACCATCGTCATCGCCAACCCCGCCAGTTGGGGCGAGGCCCGTGAGGGCGAGAGCATCGGCGGCGTCACGATCACCTCCGACGCCTTCGAGACCGTCCTGCCCTGGTTCCCGAACCTGCTGACCGTCGCAGTGCTGCTGTTCGCCTTCTCCACGATTCTGACCTGGGGCTACTACGGCCTCAAGGCCTGGGGCTACCTCTTCGGCCGGAGCAAGGCCAGCGAGACGACCTTCAAGATCGTGTGGAGCGTGTTCGTGGTCGCCGGCTCCCTGCTCTCCCTCGACTCGCTGATCAGCCTCGCCGACTCGGCACTCTTCCTGCTCTCGGTGTTCAACATCATCGGCCTGTACCTGCTGGCCCCCGTGGTCAAGCGGGAGCTCGACACCTTCCTGGACTTCGTGCGCCGCCGCACCGCCGGTGACGCGACGGGGGAGGAATCCGGGGAGCCCGGCGCTCAGGCCGCCAAGACGATCTGAGCCCGCGGGCAGGCTTCTTCCGTCCTCACCGGGACGCCGGGCCGCAGGGGGTACTCGTGGCACCCCCTGCGCCCTCCGCTCAAGGCGTCCGGCATACGGGCCGTTCCGTACCACCCCTCGGTACGGAACGGCCCGTCTGCTTATCCTGAGCCCCATGCTGACCATCACCCAGGCCCTGTACGACCGGATCGTCGCCCACGCCCGCGAGGACCACCCCGACGAGGCGTGCGGCGTGGTGGCGGGCCCGGTGGGCGCCGGCCGCCCCGAGCGCTTCATCCCCATGCTGAACGCGGCCCGCTCGCCCACCTTCTACGAGTTCGACTCCCAGGACCTGCTGAAGCTGTACCGCGAGATGGACGACAACGACGAGGAGCCGGTGGTCATCTACCACTCCCACACCGCGACCGAGGCCTACCCCTCCCGCACCGACATCTCCTACGCCAACGAGCCCGGCGCCCACTACGTCCTGGTCTCCACCGCCGACACCGACGGCGCCGGCGCGTTCCAGTTCCGCTCCTTCCGCATCCTGGAGGGCGAGGTCACCGAGGAGGAGGTCGAGGTCGTCGAGGCCTACTGACCCGGCGGACACGGCCCCGATCTCGCATCCCGGAAGAAAGGTGTCCGAAGCGTGAGATCACACTCCGGAGACCGGTCCGGGAATCGATACGATGACCCCATGGTTCTCCACGACGTGAGCGAAACAGCGCCGGGCACACTGCTCGTGGCGCGGCTGCACGTCGACCTGTGCAGGCTGAACAGCGCCATCTGTTGATCTTCCGCTGCCGCCGTGGGCCGTGAGCCGCGGCGAACTGCCGCGCGCCGCCGCGCGCCCTGCTCGAACCCACGACAGACACTTCCGACAGGAGCCCTCAGCCATGGCCATCGAGGTCCGCATCCCGACCATCCTCCGCACCTACACCGACGGTCAGAAGGCGGTGGAGGGCACCGGGAACACCATCGCCGAGCTCTTCACCGACCTCGAGACCCGGCACACCGGCATCCACGCCCGCATCGTGGACGGCGAACAGCTGCGCCGCTTCGTCAACGTCTACCTCAACGACGAGGACGTCCGCTTCCTCGACGGCATCAACACCAAGCTGTCCGACGGCGACAACGTCACGATCCTGCCGGCCGTCGCCGGCGGCATGGCCTGATCGGCGATGCGCTACGACTCCCCGCTGGCCGCGGTGGGCAACACCCCCCTGGTGCGCCTGCCGCGGCTGTCGCCGTCCGCGGACGTCCGGATCTGGGCGAAGCTGGAGGACCGCAACCCCACCGGCTCGATCAAGGACCGCCCCGCCCTGTTCATGATCGAACAGGCGGAGAAGGACGGCCGCCTCACCCCGGGCTGCACCATCCTCGAGCCGACCAGCGGCAACACCGGCATCTCCCTGGCCATGGCCGCCAAGCTCAAGGGCTACCGCATGGTCTGCGTGATGCCCGAGAACACCTCGCAGGAACGCCGCGACCTGCTCGGCATGTGGGGCGCGGAGATCATCTCCTCCCCGGCCGCCGGCGGCTCCAACACCGCCGTACGCGTCGCCAAGGAACTCTCCGCCGAACACCCCGACTGGGTGATGCTCTACCAGTACGGCAACCCGGACAACGCCGGCGCCCACTACGCGACCACCGGCCCCGAGATCCTCGCCGACCTCCCCTCCCTCACCCACTTCGTGGCCGGCCTCGGCACCACCGGCACCCTCATGGGCGTCGGCCGCTACCTGCGCGAGCACAAGCCCGACGTCAGGATCGTCGCCGCCGAACCGCGCTACGACGACCTCGTCTACGGCCTGCGCAACCTCGACGAGGGCTTCGTCCCCGAGCTGTACGACGCCTCCGTCCTCACCACCCGCTTCTCCGTCGGCTCCGCCGACGCCGTCACCCGCACCCGCGAACTCCTCCAGCAGGAGGGCATCTTCGCCGGCGTCTCCACCGGCGCCGCCCTGCACGCGGCGATCGGCGTGGCGAACAAGGCACTCAAGGCCGGCGAGAGCGCCGACGTCGTCTTCGTCGTCGCCGACGGCGGCTGGAAGTACCTGTCGACCGGCGTCTACACCGCCGCGACGACGGAAGAGGCCATCGACACCCTCCAGGGCCAGCTCTGGGCGTAGGACACCACGCACGACGAGGGGCCGGAGAGCAGCGTCTCCGGCCCCTCACGCGTTCCCGGAGTCGTCCCGCCCGCCCTCCCGCCGCCGGGGCCGGTGCCCCCGTCCCCACCCGTCGACGAGCGCGGTCACGAGCGCGAGCAGTACCACCGCGGCGAGCGCGAGCCACCAAGCCGTGTCCATGCCCCGACCGTACCGGCGCGCGCCACCCCCGCACGCCCCTCCCGGCCCCGGCACGCGCCGCTTCCAGCCGAACCGGTGACAGCACAGGTGAGTTCGCCCACAACGGCCCTTGGCGGAGGAGCGACCACAGGTTTTGCGCCTTACGCTCGACAAACCGCACGACCCCCGTCTCTCCACACCCGCCAGCGGAGGTTTCTGCTTCATGAAGCTCACCGTCGTCGGCTGCTCGGGGTCGTTCCCGTCCGCGGAATCGGCCTGCTCGAGCTACCTCGTCGAGGCCGACGGCTTCCGGCTGCTCCTCGACATGGGCAACGGCGCCCTGGGCGAGCTGCAGCGCCACTGCGGTCTCTACGACCTCGACGCGATCTTCCTCAGCCACCTGCACGCCGACCACTGCATCGACATGTGCGCCTACTTCGTGGCGCGCTACTACCGGCACGACGGCGGCCGCTGCGCCCCCCTGCCGGTCCACGGACCCGAGGGCACCGAGCACCGGCTGACCACCGCCTACGCCGACACCCCCTCGGCCTCCTCCATGAGCGAGGTCTTCGACTTCCACACGGTCAAGCCGTCCACCTTCGAGATCGGCCCGTTCCTCGTCCACACCGAGCGCGTCGCGCACCCGGTCGAGGCGTACGGCATCCGCATCGAACACGGCGGCAGGACACTGACCTACTCCGGCGACACGGGCGTGAGCCCCGCGCTCGACGACCTCGCCCGCGACGCCGACCTCTTCCTGTGCGAGGCCGCCTTCACGCACGGCAAGGAGAACATCCCCGACCTGCACCTCAACGGCCGCGAGGCGGGTGAGACGGCGGCCCGCGCGGGCGCCCGCCGCCTGATCCTCACCCACATCCCGCCGTGGACCGACCCGCAGATCAACCTCACCGACGCCCGCACGGCGTACGACGGCCCGGTGGGGCTGGCGGCGGCCGGGGCGACGTACGAGATCTGAGCACGCCCGGCGCGAAGGGGAGGGCCCCGGAACCGACTCGGTTCCGGGACCCTCCCCTCGTACGGGGACCGCTCACGCCTCGGTGAGGTCCTCGGGCTCGCGGCCCGGCCCGGCTGCCCCGGCACGTCCGCACGGCGCGTGCGCGACGAGGCGCGGACCGGAAGGTTACTTCGCCTCCGCCTTCTGCAGTTCCGCCAGTTCCTCGTCCGACTCCCGGCCGGGCGTCGGCAGGTTGAACCTGGTGATGGCGAAGCGGAAGACCGCGTAGTAGACCACCGCGAAGCACAGGCCCACCAGGGCCAGGCCCCACGGGTTGCTGGCGATGCCGAGGTTGAGGAAGTAGTCGACCGCGCCGGCGGAGAAGCCGAAGCCGTCCTTCATGCCCAGGGCCCACGTCAGCGCCATGGACACACCGGTCAGCACCGCGTGGATGGCGTAGAGCACCGGCGCGATGAACATGAAGGTGAACTCGATCGGCTCGGTGACGCCGGTCACGAACGAGGTGAGCGCGAGGGAGAACATCATGCCGCCGACGACCTTGCGGCGCTCGGGCCGGGCGCAGTGCACGATGGCCAGGCAGGCGGCCGGCAGGGCGAACATCATGATCGGGAAGAAGCCGGTCATGAACTGGCCGGCGGTCGGGTCACCGGCCAGGAAGCGCGCGATGTCACCGCTCTTGCCCTCGTACTCGCCCGCCTGGAACCACGGGAAGGAGTTCAGCAGGTGGTGCATGCCGATCGGGATGAGCGCGCGGTTGGCCACACCGAAGATGCCGGCACCGACGGCACCCGAGCCCACCAGCCACTCACCGAAGTTGTGCAGGAGGGTGCCGAGGACCGGCCAGATGTAACCGAAGACGATGCCGATCACCAGACCGGCGAAGGCCGACAGGATCGGCACCAGGCGGCGGCCGCCGAAGAAACCGGCCCAGTCCGGGAGCTTCGTGCGGTAGAAGCGCTGGTAGAGCAGCGCCACCACGATGCCCATCACCACGCCGCCGAGGACCTTGGCGTCCACCGGCGCGTCCACCATCACGACCTTGCCGTCGACGGCCGTGGCGACCTGGGGAAGGTTCTCGTCGGTGAAGGTGGCCAGCACGTTCTTGAAGACCAGGTAGCCGACGACCGCCGCGAGAGCGGTCGAACCGTCCGACTTCTTCGCGAAACCGATCGCGATGCCCACGGCGAACAGCAGCGCCATGTTGTCGAGGATCGCGTTGCCGCCGGCCGCCATGAAGCCGGCGATCTTGGTGATGAAGCCGGGGAACGAGTCGCGTCCCAGCATGTCCGAGTTGCCGAGGCGCACCAGCAGCGCCGCCGCGGGCAGCACCGCGACCGGCAGCATGAGGCTGCGGCCGATGCGCTGCAGGACGGCCATCGCGCCGGCGCCCTTCTTCTTGTCGGCGGTTGCCGTGCTCGCCGTGGTCATCGTCTTCCTCCAGTGGGCAAGGCGCCGCCAGGGGACACAATGAGGACGGCGGCGTCCCGAACGCGCGGCGGGAAGCCCGCGCGCATGGTCTACACCACTGAGTGGTGTAGACCTGTTGTAGCACGATGAAGGCCACATAAGGAACCCGCGATTCCTGCTACCGCCGGGCTACCCGCCGTACCCGCCGTACCCGCAGTGACCCCCGAACGGAAACCCCGACGGGCACACCGAAAAGCCCCCGGACCACACGGTCCGAGGGCTCGAACAGCCGCCTCCACCCTACGAGATCACGCCTTCGCCACGTCCTCCACCTCCTCCTCCGGCTCCCGCCCCGGAGTCCTCAGACCGAACCTCGTGATCGCGAACCGGAAGATCACGTAATACACCGCCGCGAAGCACAACCCGACCGGAACGATCAGCCACGGCCTGGTGGCCAGATTCCAGTTGATGACGTAGTCGATGAACCCGGCCGAGAAACTGAACCCGTCCTTCACCCCCAGACCCCACGTCACCGCCATCGACACACCCGTCAGCACCGCGTGGATCACGTACAGCACCGGCGCGACGAACAGGAAGGAGTACTCCAACGGCTCGGTGATACCGGTCACGAACGACGTCAGCCCCACCGACAGCATCAGCCCGCCCACCTCCTTGCGCCGATGCGGCTTCGCACAGTGCGTGATCGCCAGCGCGGCGGCCGGCAGCGCGAACATCATGATCGGGAAGAAGCCGGTGGTGAACTGGCCCGCGGCCGGATCACCCGCCAGGAACATATTGATGTCGCCATGCACCACCGTGCCGTCCGGCCTGGTGTAACTGCCGAACTGGAACCACATCGGCACGTTCAGGAACTGGTGCAACCCGATCACCAGCAGCGCCCGGTTCGCCACACCGAACACACCCGCACCCCACGCGCCCAGGCCACTGAGCCAGTCGCTGAAACCCTCCAGCCCGTCACCCACCGGCGGCCACACCCACAGACACAGCGCCGCGAACACGATCGCCGCGAACGCCATGATGATCGGGACCAGACGCCGCCCGTTGAAGAAACCGAGCCAGTCCACCAGCTTGGTCCGATGGAACCGCTGCCAGAAATACGCCGCCATCAGCCCGATGACGATGCCCCCGAAAACACCCGGATTCTGGTACGTGAACGCCGTCACCGTCCCGTCGGTCACCTGGCAGCCCACCATCGGCACCGCCCTCGACCCCCGAGGGCAGTCCTCCGGGAACTGGCGCAGCACGTTGTAATAGACGAGGAACCCCGCCACCGCCGCCAACGCCGTCGACCCGTCCGCCTTCTTCGCCATCCCGATCGCCACGCCCACACAGAACAACAGCGGCAACCCCAGCGAACCGTCCAGCAGCGCGCCACCCGCGCCCGTCATCACCCTGGAGACGTTCGTCCAGCCCAGACCCTCCTCCCCGAACACATCCGGCTGCCCCAGCCGGTTCAGGATGCCCGCCGCCGGCAGCACCGCGATCGGCAACTGCAGACTCCGCCCCATCTTCTGCAGACCCTGGAACAAACGGTTCCACCGCTCACGCGCGGGAGAGACCGCACTCCCGGCGCCGGCGGCACTCTCGGCACTCATCCGGTCCCTCTCCCTGGAGAGCAGTCTGAAAAGCGGCGACGACGGGTTTGGCGGCAGTCCACCCGGTGGTGTAGACCAGTGAGACAGGACGGTTCCGCAGTCGTGACGCCATCATCCGGCACCCACGACAGGACCGCTCGCAAAGATGGGCCAACTGTGGGTTACTGCGACAAAGCGGTTCGGATCAGGGAGAACGAACATGGCCACCAAGGCTGAGAAGATCGTTGCCGGACTCGGCGGCATCGACAACATCGAAGAAATCGAAGGCTGCATCACCCGCCTCCGCACCGAAGTCGTCGACCCCGCCAAGGTCGACGAAACCGCCCTCAAGGCCGCCGGCGCCCACGGCGTCGTCAAAATGGGCAGCGCCATCCAGGTCGTCATCGGCACCGACGCCGACCCCATCGCAGCCGAAATCGAAGACATGATGTGAAGCCCACGCTTCACCCCGGGACCCCTCCCCACCACAGGAGGGGCCCCTTCCACATGTGGCACTTCCCCACACACCGCTGACGCTAGGCTCAGCGCCATGTCCCGAATCGACGGCCGCACCCCCGAACAACTCCGCCCGGTCACCATCGAACGCGGCTGGAGCAAGCACGCCGAAGGCTCCGTCCTCGTCTCCTTCGGCGACACCAAAGTCCTCTGCACCGCCTCCGTCACCGAAGGCGTCCCCCGCTGGCGCAAAGGCAGCGGCGAGGGCTGGGTCACCGCCGAATACGCCATGCTCCCCCGCGCCACCAACACCCGCGGCGACCGCGAATCCGTCCGCGGCCGCATCGGCGGCCGCACCCACGAGATCAGCCGCCTCATCGGCCGCTCCCTGCGCGCCGTCATCGACTACAAAGCCCTCGGCGAGAACACCATCGTCCTCGACTGCGACGTCCTCCAAGCCGACGGCGGCACCCGCACCGCCGCCATCACCGGCTCCTACGTCGCCCTCGCCGACGCCATCACCTGGGCCCAGGGCAAGAAACTCATCAAGGCGAACCGCCAGCCCCTCACCGGCACCGTCAGCGCCGTCTCCGTCGGCATCGTCGCCGGCGTCCCCCTCCTCGACCTCCGCTACGAGGAAGACGTCAAGGCCGACACCGACATGAACGTCGTCTGCACCGGCGACGGCCGCTTCGTCGAAGTCCAGGGCACCGCCGAAGCCGAACCCTTCGCCCGCGACGAACTCAACACCCTCCTCGACCTCGCCGTCACCGGCTGCACCGAACTCGCCGCCGCCCAGCGCGCCGCACTCGACACCGCCCTCGAAAGGTAAAGGACACACCAAGGCAGGCGGCCGACGCGGGCAACCACGCCGGCCACCACCGCGTCTGAAGAAATACGGGCGCACGGCTCACCCCCGAGCGCCCGGCCAACAACCAGGGCCACCCACCGGCCCGACAAGGGGAGGAACCGTCCCATGGCCGCGAGCCGCCGACGCCGCACCACAGCCGTCGCCGCCACCCTGGCGGCCGTCGCGCTGACCGCCGGACTCACCACCGGCTGCGCCGCCGTCGACAAGGCACTGGACTGCGTCCAGACCGCCGACGCCATCGCCGACAGCGTCACCGACATGCAACAGGCCGTCGAAAACGCCGGCAACGACGTCACCCGACTCGAGGAATCCCTCGAATCCATAGACAAAAACCTCACCGACATCGGCGACAAGACCGACAACGCCGACGTGAGCAAAGCCGTCGACGACCTCGAAAAAGCCGTCGAAAGCGTCCGCACCTCCATCCGGAACGGCGACGAGACCCCCGACATCAGCCCCATCACCGACGCCGCCGGCGAACTCACCAAGGTCTGCACCCCGTAAGAAGCCGGCCGACGAGGCCGGGATACTGGGCCCATGACCCGCCTGATCCTCGCCACCCGCAACGCCGGAAAGATCACCGAACTGCGCGCGATCCTCGCCGACGAGGGCCTGCCCCACGACCTCGTCGGCGCCGACGCCTACCCCGACATCCCCGACGTCAAGGAAACCGGCGTCACCTTCGCCGAGAACGCGCTGCTCAAGGCCCACGCCCTCGCCCGGGCCACCGGCCTCCCCGCCGTCGCCGACGACTCCGGCCTCTGCGTCGACGTCCTGAACGGCGCCCCCGGCATCTTCTCCGCCCGCTGGGCAGGCCGCCACGGCGACGACAAGGCCAACCTCGACCTCCTCCTCGCCCAACTGTCCGACATCGCCGACGAACACCGGGGCGCCTACTTCGCCTGCGCGGCGGCCCTGGCACTCCCCGACGGCACGGAGCGCGTGGTCGAGGGCCACCTGATGGGCACCCTCCGCCACACCCCGGCGGGCACCGGCGGCTTCGGCTACGACCCGATCCTCCAGCCGGAGGGCGAGACGCGGACCTGCGCGGAACTGACGCCGGAGGAGAAGAACGCGATCAGCCACCGGGGGAAGGCGTTCCGGGCGCTGGTGCCGGTGGTGCGGGAGCTGTTGGGCTGACTGAGGCCGAGCGTGCAAGAAGCTGGAAGGGCGCGACTCCCCGCTGGGAGCCGCGCCCTGAAGGTGGGGCCGACGAGACTCGAACTCGCACTGTCCACTACCTAAAAGTGGTGCCTCCTGCCGAAATTGGGCTACGGCCCCACGCACAGCTTACTGGTACTTGGCGAGCCGTTGTGGCGGGATGAGGCGTTCGCGTGATCGATTGGCGAACGTACTCGTCTGGCTGTGGCAGGACGGGCAGAGGTAACGCAGGTTCTCCTGACGGTTGTCCAGACGATCGCCATTGATGTGATCAATCTCCAGTACGAGTCGCCTGCCCTGCCAGGTGTCTCCGATTCCGCACTCGCCGCAGACATGCGGTACGCCGAGGTCGTCAAGGGACCGCCGGAGCAGAGCCGTCTTGGTACGGGCACATCCGGGAGCGAGCCGCACCAGGATCTCGGCCGCCGACTTGCGGTTTGGGGAGCGGGTACCGCGATAGTGGCCCTGTCCTGTGAAGTGGACGGTCGACAGGCCGTACGCTTCGATGCTGCGCTTCACGAGTGCCCGAGCTGTACCGCTGTTGCTTCGGTCAAGGGCCGCGAGGACTCCAGCCACGCTCGTGGAGGTCTTCACCGCTGCCGCCAATTCGGTGCGGGGAAGAAGACCAGGACCGTACGCGCGTCCGCTGGTGAAGTGCGAGGTGTCGATCCCGAACTTGTCCAGCCTCTTCCTGATGTGGCCGTACGGGCTGTCCTGCGGGGGAAGCTCCATGTACTCCAGCATCTCCCTGATGCTGTTCGTATGAGCGGCGGCTTCTCTGAGGAGTTCTTCCGGGTAGCTGCGTCGTTCGCGTTCTGGCAGCGAATCCTCGCGGAAGTGCGAGATGTCGATGCCGTAGTGCTGTAGCCGCTTGCTGAGATAGCAGCGAGGGCCGCTTCCTATTGGCGCTCCGAGCTTGTGCATCAGGTCGACCATGCTGGTGGCCTCGGCCGCAGTGCGTGTCAGCAGATCGCGTGTGTACTTCGGCTTGCTCATGCGGCCCTGCGCCTGCGACCTCGATATGTGTCCGTTACGGCATGGCAGTTGGGGCAGAGCAGCCGAAGGTTCTCCGGACGGTTGTCCCACCAGGAGCCGTCGAGGTGGTCGACCTCTAGGCGGAGGGGTTTGCCGTTCCACTTGGGTCCAGTGCCGCACATGGCGCAGCTTTCCGGGATTCCGGACCGGAGCAAGTGTCGTAGCAGCCGACTTCCCGCGATCCTGCCGGCCTGTGGCGTGCGAAGAGTCAAGAGATCGCCGTGCGGACTTCTTGGTTTTCGCGGTCGTCCAGTGAAGTGGGATGTGTCGATGCCCAGCGTCGCGATACGGCGGCTGATGTGCGTGTGGTTGCCGCCTACCGGGTTGATACCCAGGCGGCGAAGTACCTCCTTGACACTGGCCGACGAGGCGACGGCCTCTCGGAGTGCCTCCTCGGTGTGGCGTGTCCACTGTGTTGGAAAGTGTGTGACATCTACGCCTGCCTCGGCCATTTTCTGACGTAGATAGCGCCTGCTGCCAGGCGTGGGTGACCCGCCGCACCAGCGTACGGCGTCGTCCCAGTTCGTTGTCGCCCGAGCCGCCTCTTCGAGCAGCTCACGGGTGTACCTGACCCCCATGCTTCCCTCCGTCCCCGGCCACCCGTTCGTGGCCTCGTACGGAGTAACGAACCGGATATCGGACGGTCACGTACGAAAAACGGAGCGGCCCGTACCGGGGTTCCGGTACGGGCCGCTCCGCAGGCTCGGCGGGGTCAGACGCCCAGGTCCTTGATGATCTTGGCGACGTGGCCCGTCGCCCGGACGTTGTAGAGGGCGCGTTCGACCTTGCCCTCCTCGTCCACGACGATCGTGGAGCGGATGACGCCCATGTAGGTCCTGCCGTAGTTCTTCTTCTCGCCGTAGGCGCCGTACGCGTCCAGGACCTGCTTCTCCGGGTCGGCGAGGAGGGTGACCTTCAGGGACTCCGCCTCGCGGAACCTGGCGAGCTTCTCCGGCTTGTCGGGGCTGATGCCGATGACGTCGTAGCCGGCGCCGGCCAGCAGCTCCAGGTTGTCGGTGAAGTCGCAGGCCTGCTTGGTGCAGCCGGGGGTGAGAGCGGCCGGGTAGAAGTAGACGATGACCTTGCGGCCCTTGTGGTCGGCCAGGGACACCTCGTTGCCGTCGGCGTCGGGCAGGGTGAAGGCGGGGGCCTCGTCCCCGGGCTGGAGGCGGTCGCTCATCGTCTCTGGTCTCCTCGTACGTACGCGCTGCGTGGATCGGGTGCCGGGATCGAGGGTAACCGGGGGTCCTGACAGTGCGTGGCGGTGTGGAGCTGACAGACTGTCCGGCACAGGTGCACAACAGGTATCAGTGGATTTCGGAGGCGGCACGGTGGCGGACACGGCGGACCCCAGAACCCCGGCGCAGATCGAGGCGGACATCAGGCGCCGTCGTGCGGTGCTGGCCGAGACCCTGGACGAGATCGGTGTGCGGGTGCATCCGAAGACGATCGTGGGGGATGCCAGGGCCCGGGTCGTCTCGAACGTCGACCACACGCTGGGACGGGCGTACGTCCGTGTCAACGGCGTGGTGAGTGACGTGAAGGCGCAGTTCGTGGACGAGGAGGGTTCGCCCCGGCTGGAGCGGGTGGTTCCGGTGGCGGTGTTGGTGGTGGGGGTCGTGGGGCTGCTGGTCCTGGGGTCCCGTCGGCGCGGGCGATGACCCCGACCGCGTGCGTTCGGGGTGGATGCAGGTAGGTTTCAGGACGTGAGCACCAAGAGACACGAGCCCGGTTCCCAGGACGACAAGCTGCCCATCCGGATGCTGCACGATCGCGTACTCGTGCGGCAGGACACGAGTGAGGGCGAGCGGCGTTCGGGGGGCGGCATCCTGATTCCCGCGACGGCGGCGGTGGGCCGTCGGCTGGCCTGGGCCGAGGTGGTCGCGGTGGGGCAGAACGTACGGACCGTGGAGGCGGGTGACCGGGTGTTGTACGACCCGGAGGACCGGGCGGAGGTCGAGGTACGGGGGACGGCGTACGTGCTGATGCGGGAGCGTGATCTGCACGCCGTGGCCGCGGATCGTTTCGAGGGTTCCGAGGATTCGACCGGTTTGTACCTGTAGTTCGATGGTCGAGAGGGGCTGGTGGCCGTTGTCACCAGCCCTTCTCTCGTTTCCGGGCTAGGGTGGTGGGACCCGTGAGGGCCCCGACGAGACGCGCCGTACCGGGGTGAAGGCAAAGACGACGCACCCCCGTTTCCGTTCGTGTCCCGGAGGTGTCTGTCATGGCCTGGGTTCTGCTTGTGGTCGCCGGTCTGCTGGAGGTCGGCTGGTCGGTGGGGATGAAGTACACCGATGGTTTCACCCGGCTGGTTCCGAGTCTGCTCACCGGTGCGGGCATCGTGACGAGCATGCTGCTGTTGTCGTACGCGGCTCGTACGCTGCCGATCGGTACGGCGTACGGCGTGTGGGTGGGGATCGGTGCGGCCGGGGCGGCGGTGCTGGGCATGTGGGTGCTGGGTGAGCCGGTGACGGCCGCGCGGATCTTCTTCATCTGTCTGTTGCTGGTGGCCGTGGTGGGGCTGAAGGCGACGTCCGGGCACTGAGCGGCGGGCGGGTCGGGTCGGTCCTAGTCCCAGCGGCTGTTCTGGGTGAGGGCGCCGGTGAGGCCGTCCGGGACGGGGCTGTCGTCTCCGTTGGTGTCGCCTTCGCCGTCGTCTTCGCCGGTGTCGCCTGTGGTGGTTCCGCTGTCGTCTTCCGTCTCGCCGCCGGTGGTGTTGCCGTCGGTCTGTCCCTGGGGTGGTTCCTCTTCGTCCTGGCCGGTGGGCTGGTCGCCCGTCTCCGCCTCGCCCGGTGTCTGACTGCTGCTGCCGTCGCCGCTGTCGTCGTCGGCGACGCCGGTCGAGGACGGTCCGGTGCTGGAGTCGCTCGGTGGTGGCTGGGTCTTCCAGGCGCCGGGCTGGAGGCGGAGGGTGAAGGCCGTGACCGGTACGTCCTTGAGGGCTTCGTGGGTGTACTGGCCCCAGATCTCGGCGGGGGCGCCGCCGCCGTTGATGCGGGGCAGGCCCATGGCGCCGTAGAGGGGTTTGTGGCCGGCGGTGACGGGGTCCTGGCCCATGACGGCGACGACGGTGGCGAGGTCGGGGGTGTAGCCGGCGAACCAGGCGGCGGTGTCCTCCTCGGCGGTGCCGGTCTTGCCGGCGGCGGGGCGGCCGGCGGTCTGGGCGGCGGTGGCGGTGCCGTTCTCGACGACGCCGCGCAGGACGGAGGTGGTGGTGTCGGCGGCCTGGCGGCTGACGGCCTGGCGGGTGTGGCGTTCGGGCAGGCCGATGTCGCGTCCGTTCTGGGTGATCTTCTCGACCATGGTGTAGTCGCTGTGTTTGCCGTGGTTGGCGAGGGTGGCGTACGCCTTGGCCATGTCGAGGACGCTGGCGGTGGCGACGCCGAGGGCGATGGAGGGTCCGGCGTCGTCGAGGCTGGGGGTGTTCTCGGACAGGCCGAGGTCGATGGCGGTCTGTCGGACCTTGTCGGGGCCGACGTCGACGGCCATCTGTGCGTACACGGCGTTGACGGACTTGTCGGTGGCTTCGCGGACGGTGATGTCGCCGTAGTCGCGGTGGTCCTCGTTCTCGGGGGCGTAGCGGTCGCCGGGCCAGCCCTGGACGGGGCGTTCGCTGGTGCCGTCGTAGACGGTGTTGGGGGTGATGGGGTGGCCGTCCCGGGTGCGGGAGCCGTTTTCGACGGCGGCGGTGAAGACGAAGGGTTTGAAGCTGGAGCCGGTCTGGAAGTCCCGGCGGGTGGCGTTGGGGGTGTACTGCTTGACGTAGTCGATGCCGTTGTACATGGCGACGACCTTGCCGGTCTTGACGTCGATGGAGGCGCCGCCGGCGCGGACGTAGGTGTCGACCTCGCGGTTCTCCCGGTCGAGCCGGTCCATGAGTTTGTCGTTGACGGCGTCGACGAAGGCGTCCTGCTTGTCCTTGTGCAGGGTGGTGGTGATGCGGTAGCCGCCGGTGTCGAGGGCGGCCTCGTCGACGATCTTGTTCTTGACGAGTTGGTTCTTGACGATGTTGACGATGTAGCCGCGCTGGCCGGACATGCTGGTGGAGACGGTGGTCCGCTGGGGCACGGGGAATTTCAGGCCGGCGCGTTCGGAGGTGCTGAGCCAGCCTTCGTCGACCATGCCGTCGAGGACGTAGTTCCAGCGGCGTTCGACGGTGTCGCGGTTCTCGGGGTGGGTGATGACGTCGTACTGGCTGGGGGCGTTGACGAGGGCGGCGAGGTAGGCGGCGCGGCCGGCGTCGAGCCGGGAGGCGTCGATGCCGTAGTAGGCGTGGGCGGCGGCCTGGATTCCGTAGGCGCCGCGGCCGAAGAAGCTGGTGTTGAGGTAGCCCTCGAGGATCTGGTCCTTGGTCTGTTCGCGGTCGAGTTTGATGGCGATGAAGAACTCCTTCACCTTGCGGGTGACGGTCTGTTCCTGGCGGAGGTAGTAGTTCTTCACGTACTGCTGGGTGATGGTGGAGCCGGACTGTCTGCCCTTGCCGGTGGCGGTGTTCCAGGCGGCGCGGACCATGGCCTGGGGGTCGATGGCGGACTCGGTGTAGAAGTCGCGGTCCTCGGCGGCGAGTACGGCGTGCCGGGCGTCCTCGGAGATCTGGGAGAGGGTGACGTTCTCCCGGTTGACCTCGCCGTCGCGGGCGATGACGGAGCCGTCGGCGTAGAGGTAGACGTTGGCCTGCTGGGTGGCGAGGGCGTTGGCGGCGGGGATCTGGACGAGGTGGTAGCCGAGGAAGAAGCCGCCGACGACGAGGAGGGCGGCGATGAGGAAGCCGCCGAGGGCCATGCGCCAGGTGGGGAGCAGTCGGTGCCATCCGGTGCGTTCGGGCCTCTTCGGGGCGGCGGCCGGGGGCTTTCTCGGTGCCCAGCCCTTCCCGGGCTGCTTCCCGGGCGGCTGCGGCTGCGGCTCGTCGCTCATGTCGTGCACGGACTCCTGTTTCGCCTGGTTCGTTCCACTGCGCCGTGGTGTGTGCCTCTTATTCAAGACTGTCCCATCCGGTGGCGCGTCCCCGTTGACGCCGCGCGTGGCGCGCGCACGCGGCTTGTCACACACATGGCCCCGCACGTGGCCCAACGAAAATGCGTGGCAGGGGGTGCGGCGGGCGCACTAGGCTCCTGCGCTTCGGTGCCGGATGCGGGAGGAGGGCGGGGTGCGGGGCGTGGGTTCGGCGCGGTTGTACCTGGCCGTCGCGGTGGGGGGTTTCAGGCGGTACGCGTCGTACCGGGTGGCGACGGCGGCCGGGGTGTTCACCAACACGGTGTTCGGGCTGATCCTCGTGTACACGTATCTGGCGCTGTGGGAGGAGCGGCCGGGTCTGGGCGGGTACGACCAGGCGCAGGCGGTCACGTACGTGTGGCTGGGGCAGTGTCTGTACGCGACGCTGGCGATCCAGGGCGGGGGTGCGGAGAAGGACCTGATGGAACGCATCCGTACCGGTGAGATCGCCGTCGACCTGTACCGGCCGGTGGATCTGCAGGTGTGGTGGCTGGCGGGTGACGTGGGGCGGGCGGCGTTCCAGTTGCTGGGGCGGGGGGTGGTGCCGTTCGTGTTCGGTTGGCTGTTCTTTCCGATGGCGCTGCCGGGGGAGGTGTCCGTGTGGGCGGCGTTCGCGGTCACGCTGCTGCTGGCGGCGGTGGTGAGTTTCGCGATCCGCTATCTGGCGGCGCTGAGTGTGTTCTGGCTGATGGACGGCAGGGGTGTCGGTCAGGTGCTGATGATCACGGGGGTGTTCTTCTCGGGCATGGTGCTGCCGCTGAACGCCTTTCCGGGCGGGCTCGGTGACGTCGTGCGGGTGCTGCCGTGGGCGGCGCAGTTGCAGGTGCCGGCGGATGTGCTGATGGGGGAGACGGACGTGTGGGGCGCGTTCGCGTTCCAGGCGGCGTGGGCGGTGGCGCTGCTGGCGGCGGGACGGCTGCTGCAGTCGGTGGCGACGCGCCGGGTGGTGGTGCAGGGTGGGTGAGCGGAGTGCGGTCGTGGAGGGGCTGCGGGCCTACGGGCTGATCGCCGGGATGTGGGTGCGGTCCGGGATGACGTACCGGATGTCCTTCGTCTTCACGGTGTTCGGGAACCTGCTGGTGACCGGGCTGGACTTCGTGGGGATCCTGCTGATGTTCTCGCAGGTCGACTCGTTGGGCGGCTGGTCGTTGCCGGAGATCGCCCTGTTGTACGGGCTGTCGGCGACGGCGTTCGGGATCGCCGACCTGGTGCTCGGCTCGATGGACGTGCTGGGCGGGCGGATACGGGACGGCTCGTTCGACGTCCTGCTGGTGCGTCCGGTGCCGGTGCTGGCGCAGGTCGGCGCGGACCGTTTCGCGCTGCGCCGGCTGGGCCGGATCACCCAGGGCGCGGTGGTGCTGGGCTGGGCGCTGGTGTCGGTGGACGTCGACTGGAGCGCGGTGAAGGTGCTGCTGGTGCCGGTGATGGTGGTCAGTGGTGCGGCGATCTTCTCGGCGGTGTTCGTGGCGGGCGCGGCGTTCCAGATCTTCGCGCAGGACGCGGCCGAGGTGCAGAACGCGTTCACGTACGGCGGGAACACGCTGCTGCAGTATCCGCCGAGCGTGTTCGGGAAGGACCTGGTGCGCGGGGTGACGTTCATGCTGCCGCTCGCCTTCGTCAACTGGGTGCCCGCCGCGTACGTGCTGGAGCGGCCGTACCCGGTCGGGCTGCCGGGGTGGGCGGCGTTCGCGTCGCCGCTGGTGGCGGCGGGGTGTTGTGGGCTGGCGGGGCTGGCGTGGCGGACGGGTCTCAGGTCGTACCGGAGCACGGGGAGTTAGCAGACGATGGACGACGCCTTCATCGAACTCGACGGCGTGGAGAAGGTCTTCGACGTGCACAGGAAGGCCGGCTTCCTGCGGCGGGAGCGGCATCGGGTGCGGGCGGTCGACTCGCTCTCGTTCACGGTGGCGCGGGGCGAGATGGTCGGTTACATCGGTCCGAACGGTGCCGGGAAGTCGACGACGGTCAAGATGCTGACGGGGATCCTCACGCCGAGCGGCGGGCGGCTGCGGGTCGCCGGGATCGACCCGTCCCGTGAGCGGACGCGGCTGGCGCACCGGATCGGGGTGGTGTTCGGGCAGCGGACGACGCTGTGGTGGGACCTGCCGCTGATCGACTCGTACAAGTTGATGCACCGCATGTACCGCATCCCGGACGCGCGGTACCGGGAGAACCTGGAGCGGATGACCGAACTCCTGGATCTGGGGGAGCTGTTGGACGTTCCGGTGCGTCAGCTCTCGCTCGGCCAGCGGATGCGCGGGGACATCGCGGCGGCGCTGCTGCACGACCCGGAGGTGCTGTACCTCGACGAGCCGACGATCGGTCTGGACGTCGTCTCCAAGACCAGGGTGCGGGACTTCCTGCGGCAGTTGAACGCCGAGCGGGCCACGACGGTGCTGCTGACCACGCACGACCTGCAGGACATCGAGCAGTTGTGCTCGCGGGTGATGGTCATCGACCACGGCCGGCTGGTGTACGACGGTGCTCTCGCCGGGCTGCACGAGGTGGGGGAGAGCGAGCGGACGCTGGTGGTGGACCTGGAGCGGGAGCTGCCGCCGATCGAGGCGCCCGCTCCCGCGCGGGTGGTGCGGGTGGAGGGGCCGCGGCAGTGGCTGGCGTTCCCGGCGTCGGCGTCGGCGGCGGAGCTGGTGGCGCGGGTCGCGGCACGGTACCCGCTGGTGGACCTGTCGGTGCGGGAGCCGGACATCGAGGCGGTGATCGCCAGGATGTACGAGGAGCGAGCCGGGCGGGCCCTACCGTAACCGGGCGGGCCCTCCCGTAACCGGGCGGGCCCTCCCGTAACCGGGCGGGCCCTCCCGTAACCGGGCGGGCCCTCTCTTAGCCGGCCGGGCCCTGTCGTAGCCGTGTGGCGGAGACAACTCGTAGGCTGCTGGTATGACCGAAGACGCAGCCGCCCCGGACCTCCGCGCCTCCGACGCCGACCGGGAACGGGTCGCCGAGATCCTGCGGGACGCCCTCGCGGAGGGCCGCCTCGACATGGAGGAGTTCGAGGAACGGCTGGACGCGACGTACAAGGCGCGCACCTACGGGGAACTGACGCCGATCACCCGCGACCTGCCGGACCAGGGGACGTCCGCACCGGCCGTGTCCCTGGCGAAGCAGCCGGAGCGGAGCGGCACTTGGGGGGACAGGATCGTCGGCGGCGACGACGCGGGGACGTCGTCGTGGGCCGTGGCCGTGATGGCGGGGTTCCAGCGCAAGGGTCACTGGACGGTGCCGCGCCGCTTCAACTGCTTCGCCTTCTGGGGCGGCGGCGAGATCGATCTGCGGGAGGCGTACTTCGCGGACCGCGAGGTCGTCATCAACGCGGTCGCGATCATGGGCGGGGTGGAGGTCGTCGTCCCGCCCGGTGTCGAGGTCGTCGTGCGCGGCGTCGGCGTCATGGGCGGTTTCGATCACCGGGAGGAGGGCGTACCGGGGGAGCCGGGCGCCCCGCGCGTGATCGTCACGGGCTTCGCCTTCTGGGGTGGCGTCGGTGTCGACCGCAAACTCCCCCGGGCGGAGAAGCAGCGCCTGCGCGAGGAACGCCGCAGGGAGAAACTGGAACGCAAGCAGGAACGCCGCCGCGAACTGGAGGGCTCCCTGCCCGACCTCCACGACCACCTGAACCTCCACGGCTCCCGGGAGGAACGCGAGACCCGCAGGCGCGACGACCGCTGAGCCGACTCGGTCCTCCGGCCGATCCAGTCCTCCGGCCGACTCGGTCCTCCGGCCGATCCAGTCCTCCGGCCGACTCGGTCCTCCGGCCGATCCAGTCCTCCGGCCGATCCAGCCCCCTGGGGCGATCCAGCCCCTCCGGCGCTTGAGGAGCGGGGTCCGGGGCGGAGCCCCGGGTACGGGAAGGGCAGGGGCGGAGGGGGCGAGAACCACACCCCTGAACCCCCTACAACCGCGCCGGAGCCCCACCCTTCAGATGATCCAGATCGAACGCCTCCGCCATCCGGGTGTACCCCCTGTCACTCGGATGGAGATGATCCCCGGAGTCGTACTCGGCCCGAAACCGCCGCGGATCGTACGGATCGAGAAGCGCCTCGTCGAAGTCGACGACCGCGTCGAACACCCGCCCCGCCCGGATCTCCGCGTTGATCCGCCGCCGCACGTCCTCCCGCGCGTCGGTGTACCCCCGGTGCCCACCGAACGGCATGAGCGTCGCCCCCACGACCTTCAGCCCCCGCGCATGAGCCCGCTCGACCAGCGTGTTCAGTCCTGCGACGATCGTGTCCGGATCGGCGGTCCCCGGATGGCGCAGGATGTCGTTGATCCCGAGCGCGACGACGACGACCTTGGCGTTCGTCCGGCCCAGCACGTCCCGCTCGAACCGGTTCAGCCCGCTGGGATTCGAGGCCGGCCGCCCCAGCCCGTCGGTGAGGACCCGATTCCCGCTGATCCCCTCGTTGACGACGCTGTAACGCGGCACGTCCCGCCCGGCCCCGATCGCCTCCCGCAGCCGGTCGGACAGCACGTCCGGCCACCGGTTGTTCTTCCCGGTCGTCGAGGTGACGCCGTCGGTCAGCGAGTCCCCGAGGACGACGACCGTGCCGTCCGACTCGTTGCTCAGCACGTCCAGCGCGGTCACGTACCGCCAGGCCTTGCTCTGTCCGGTGTACGCCGTCCCCGTCGTGTCCAGGGTGTGCTCGCCGTCGGCGACGTACGAGATCTGGCGCGCGTGCGGGTGATGGGTGACCGGTCCGGAGGGGGTGGGGGAGTACGTCGTGATCAGCACGTCCCCGTCGTGCGGGACGGCGATGCGCACCACGTCGCTCGTCACCTGCCCGCCCGGCGGGATGACGACCGTCGGGCTTCCGGTGAAGGTCAGCGGCCGCATGGTCTGCGCGAGCGCCTGAGCCGTGTCCGGGTCCGCGGACACCGCGATCGAGGCGTGCGTGAGGGGCAGCGGCGACTGGCCGTAGAGGTTGGACAGCGTGACGCGGGCACTCGTACCGCCGGCGCTGGTGTGGACGACGTTGCGCACCGAGCGGCCCGCGAGGCCGGTCGTCTCGGTGCCGGGCTCGCCCCCGACCGGGGAGGTGGCCCAGGAGGCGACCCAGGTGCCGGTGGAGGCGGGCGCGGCAGGGTTGTTCTGTGCGCCACGGCCACCGGCGAGGGTGTCGCGCTCGCGCATGCCGTCGTCGACTCCGATGCCGACGTAGAGGGCGGCGGAAACCGCCAGGATCGCGGCGACGACCGCGGCGAGCAGAGCGCGCTGCTTGGCGGGAGGCGCCCCCGCGCCTCCGTCACGACCCGGGGTCATGCTGTTCTGTTCTCCTCGGGAGACGGGAGCCGATGCTCCGATCCGATGAACCCATGATGATCCATGGGCCGGGAAGGCTGACACGCGGGACCCTTGGGTGCTCCCCCTGGACAAACCCCCTCCGGACAGACGCCGGGAACTCCTGTCGCGTTCCAGGAGTCGGTCAGGAAGGGACAATGTGTGAGGGATCACCGAACGGGTGGAGCGGATGGAACGGGCCGGAACAGAAGAAGCAGCGGAAACGGCGGAAACGGCGGAAATGGCGGAAAAAGGCGGCCGGGACGCCGGAGGGCAGCATGCCCGCACCGGCGCCTTCACGAACCGCACGATGACGACGTTCAGCCCCGCGGACGAGGAGAAGCAGCGCGGGGTGCGCCGGATGAAGCTCACCGCCACCGGGCTGCTGCTGTTCGTCGCCGTCGTCTACGTCCTCGCCGAATGGGCCTCCCACCAGGGCGCCGGCCCCTGGGCGGGCTATGTCGCCGCCGCGGCCGAGGCCGGCATGGTCGGCGCGCTCGCCGACTGGTTCGCCGTCACCGCGCTCTTCCGTCACCCCCTGGGCCTGCGCATCCCGCACACCGCGATCATCCCCACCAAGAAGGACCAGCTCGGCGTCTCCCTCGGCGAGTTCGTCGGGGAGAACTTCCTCTCCGAGGACGTCGTACGGCAGCGGCTGCGCGCCGTCGGCATCGGCAGCCGGCTCGGCGCCTGGCTCGCCGTCCCCGAACACGCCGACCGGGTGACCGCCGAACTGTCGGCGGCCCTGCGCGGCGCCCTGACCGTGCTGCGCGACTCCGACGTCCAGGCGGTGGTCGGCGAGGCCATCACCCGCCGCGCCGACGCCCAGGAGATCGCGCCCGGCATGGGCAAGATGCTGGAGAGGATCGTCGCGGACGGCGGCCACAAGCGGGCCGTCGACGTCATCGTCACCCGCGGGCACGACTGGCTGGTGCTGCACAGCGACACCGTGATGGACGCCGTCCACGGCGGCGCGCCCGGCTGGACGCCCCGATTCGTCGACCGCAAGGTCGGCGAGCGCGTCTACAAGGAGCTGCTGCGCTTCGTCACCGAGATGCGCGACATGCCCGCCCACCCCGCGCGCGGCGCCCTGGACCGCTTCCTCACCGACTTCGCCTCCGACCTCCAGTCCGACACCGACACCCGCGCCCGCGTCGAACGCCTCAAGAGCGAGATCATCGGCCGGAGCGAGGTGCAGGACCTGATCGCCTCCGCGTGGACCGCCGTACGGGCCATGATCGTCTCGGCGGCGGAGGACGAGCGCAGCGAACTCCGCCTGCGCGTGCGCGCCTCACTGCTCTCCCTGGGGGCCCGCATGTCGCTCGACCCCAAGGTGCAGGGCAAGGTCGACGGCTGGCTGGAGAGCGCGGCGGTGTACGTGGTGACCACCTACCGCAAGGAGATCACCTCCCTGATCACGGACACGGTGGCGAGCTGGGACGCCGAGCACACCACGAAGAAGATCGAGGCCAACATCGGCCGGGACCTCCAGTTCATCCGCATCAACGGCACGGTGGTCGGCTCCCTGGCCGGTCTGCTGATCTACACGGTGTCACGGGCCCTGGGGGCGTAGCACGCCACGCTCCCACGGGCACGCCGTGACTGTCCGCGCAGTTCCCCGCGCCCCTGGGGGAGCGGCCTCACCGCGGGTTCCCAGGTTCCCCTCGTCCTCTCGACCAACGGCGACCGCAACCCCCTGGGGGCGCGGGGAACTGCGCGGCCAACCACAACGGACCCGCGGGGACCCACGACGGGCTGCCCCCTAGGGGCGCGGGGAACTGCGCGAACACCCACGACGCACCCGCCGGACCCCCACGCCCCGCAAGCCCGAAGGCCCCCGGCCCGCACGCCCCGGCGTGAAAAAGCGAGCGGGCGTGAGAACGCCCGACCGGGGCATCCGACGGAGGTTCGCTTCGCCAGGGAGGGAGCCCATGACCACCGCGCAGTCCGCGACCGGACGCACCATCACCACCAGCATCCCCGCCCGCCTGGACCGCCTCCCGTGGTCCCGCTGGCACTGGACCGTCGTCCTCGGTCTCGGCACCGTGTGGATCCTCGACGGTCTGGAGGTCACGGTCGTCGGCAACATCGCCGGCCGCCTCTCCGAACCCGGCAGCGGACTGCCCATCACCTCCGGCGAGGTCACCGGCATCGCCGCCGCCCTCTACGTGGCCGGCGCCTGTGCGGGCGCCCTGTTCTGGGGCCGTCTGACCGACATCTGGGGCCGTAAGAAGCTCTTCATGATCACCCTCGCGGTGTACCTCGGCGCCACCGCCCTCACCGCGGTCGCCTTCGACACCTGGTGGTTCTTCCTCTTCCGCTTTCTCACCGGCTTCGGCATCGGCGGCGAGTACGCGGCCATCAACTCCGCGGTCGACGAGCTGATCCCGGCGCAGTACCGGGGCCGCGTCGACCTGATGATCAACGGCAGCTTCTGGCTGGGCGCGGTCGGCGGCTCCCTGCTGTCGATCCTGGCCCTGAACACCGACATCTTCCCGGCGAACGTCGGCTGGCGGCTGACCTTCGCCCTCGGCGCCGTCCTCTCCCTGGTCATCCTCCTCGTACGCCGTCACGTCCCCGAGAGCCCGCGCTGGCTGCTGATCCACGGCCGCGACGAGGAGGCGGAACGCATCGTCGGCGACATCGAACGACGGGTCGAGGCCGAGCGGAACGAGCCGCTGCCCCGCCCGGAGGGCGAACTCACCATCCAGCAGCGGAAGAACGTCACGTTCACCGAGATCGCCCGCACCGTCTTCGCCAAGTACCGCAGGCGCTCCGTCCTCGGCTTCTCCCTCTTCATCGGCCAGGCGTTCCTCTACAACGCCATCACCTTCGGCTTCGGCGCGATCCTGACCACGTTCTTCGACGTGCCGTCCGGCAGCACCGGCTACTACTTCGCCGTGATCGCGGTCGGCAACTTCATGGGCCCGCTGCTGCTCGGCAAGCTCTTCGACACGGTGGGCCGCCGGGTGATGATCTCCGGCACGTACCTGCTCTCGGGCATCCTGCTGTTCGGCACCGCCTGGCTCTTCGACCGGGGTTCGCTCAGCGCGACGACCCTCACCGCCTGCTGGTGCGCGGTCCTGTTCTTCGCCTCGGCGGGCGCGAGCAGCGCGTACCTGACGGTCTCCGAGGTCTTCCCCATGGAGACCCGCGCGATGTCCATCGCCTTCTTCTACGCCCTCGGCACCGCCGCCGGCGGCATCAGCGGCCCCCTGCTCTTCGCGAAGCTCACGGAAACCGGCGTGGTCGGCGACACGGTCCTCGCCTTCCGGATCGGCGCCGGCCTGATGTGCGCGGCGGGCCTGGTCGCGGCCTTCCTCGCGGTGAACGCGGAACGCCGCTCCCTGGAGGACATCGCCGCGCCGCTCACGGCCGCGTCGAAGGCGAAGGACAGGAGCCGTACGGACCCGGCCGCGGACGGTTCGGAACCGGCGACGGCGTGACGGAGTCGGACTCCACAACAGCGCGCGAACCCGCCCGACCGACAGGAGCCGTACGACGATGACCGTTCGCCGGATCGTGCCCGACATCCAGGTCGCCTCCGAGGAGGCGCTGAACACCAGCCGGGCCTTCTACGGCCTCCTGGGCTTCGAGGAGGTCATGAACAGGGGCTGGGTGACCACCCTGGCCTCCCCCGCCAACCCCACCGCTCAGATCAGCTTCTTCACCGAGGAGCGCACGGCACCGGTGGTCCCCGACCTCAGCGTGGAGGTGGAGGACGTCGACGCGGTGTACGAGCGGGTGCGGGCATCGGGTGCGGAGATCGTCCGCGAGCTGAGGGACGAGGAGTGGGGCGTACGCCGCTTCTTCACTCGTGACCCGAACGGCCGAGTGGTGAACGTACTGACGCACCGCTCCTGACGACGACGGCCCGTGGCCGGACCGGCGCCTCAGCCCCGCCGGTCCGCCACCGCCCACGAGGCGAGCGCCACGGCCCCCGCCGCCCCGAACACGGCGGGCCAGGCGCCCACCTTCTTCGCCAGCGGGTGCGACCCGGCGAACGTGGCGACGTACGCCACCGACAGCGCCCCCGCGGCCCTGCCGCCCGCCCGCTCCCGCCACTGCTGCGCGGCGGCGGCCCCGGCGGCGGCGAGGACGACACCGCCCAGCTGCCGCTTCCGGGTCCAGCGGGCCACGCCGTACCCCCCGACGAGTCCGCTCGCGGCCACCACCGAACTGGGAACCTTCGCCATGCCTGCTGCCTCCTGCCGCTGCGCCGGCCCAGCGGGCCGGGTCGTCCGGACTCCGAGGCTAGCGCTCCAGGAAGCGGCCCCCGCGCCCAGGCCCGCGCCCAGGCCCGCGCCCAGGCCCGTGTCCGGCCGCGCGACACAACCTGAGTCCCTGCTTGTCAACTTTCCTCCCCCGAGCTATATAAGAAGGCAAGACCGTAAGGGCATCGCAGATGACACCCACGGAAGGAGATGACCGTGATGCTCATGCGTACCGACCCGTTCCGCGAATTCGACCGACTCGCGCAGCAGGTCTTCGGCGCCACCTCCAACGGCCGCCCCTCGGCGATGCCGATGGACGCCTACCGGGCGGGGGACGACTTCATCGTCCACTTCGACCTCCCCGGCATCGACCCCGAGACGATCGAGCTCGACGTCGAGCGCAACGTCCTCAACGTGCGCGCCGAGCGCCGCTCCCCGGCGCCCGAGGGCGCGGAGACCGTGGTCGCCGAGCGCCCCACCGGCACCTTCACCCGCCAGCTGTTCCTGGGCGACACCCTGGACACGGAGCGCATCGACGCGTCGTACGAGTCCGGTGTCCTGACCCTGCGCATCCCGGTCGCCGAACAGGCCAAGCCGCGCCGCATCCAGATCAGCGGCGGCGACAGCCCCAAGCAGATCGGCGGCTGACCCCCGCTCACCCCGCGCGTCCCGCGGACCCGGACGGTCCGCGGGACGCGCCCCCGCACACATCCGGCCCGCAGGGCGGCACATGCCCGGGGAGAACCGGGGCACTGGAGAACCGGAGACCGGGGCACTGGAGAACCGGAGAAGGAGAGAAGCACCGGATGACCACGCTGACACCACAGAAGCCCGCGACCATCAAGCAGGCCGGAGGCATCCCGGCCCCGGCAGCCGCGCCCCGCAACGACAGCTGGCACCGACTGATCGACGCCGTACGGGAGTCGGGCCAGTACCCGACACGGTCGGAGGCGGAGAGCGTCACCCGTGTCGTGCTCTCCGCCCTCGGCGGCCACGTCGTCGGCGACGAACGCGTCGACCTGGCCCGCGCCCTGCCCGAGGAGGCGGCGAGAGTGATCGCCTCGCAGATCCCGGTGAACCGCAGACTGACCGCCGCGGAGTTCGTCGACTCGGTGGCCGCCCGCATCGAGGGCGCGACCCCGGCCACGGCCCGCTGGGACGTCAGCTCGGTCCTGAGCGTCCTGCCCGACGTGGTCGGTGACGCCCTGGTGACCCGCGTCCTGGCCCAGCTGCCGCCGGGCTACGCCCTGCTCTTCGGCCGGGCGGAACTGTCCCCGGCGTGAGAAGCGGGCGGCGGCCCCCTCACCCGTGAGAACCGCGCCGACGTGGCCCGGCCCCGGACCCGTGTCCTGTCTCT
>NZ_JBHYVC010000017.1:0-123340 GCF_042749965.1 Streptomyces sp. NPDC059454
GCCCCAGCCGGGGCGTGGCCGCCGCGCCGTGGCCGCCTCAGAGGCCGTAGGTCCTGCCGATGACGTCCCGCTGGATCTCGCCGGTCCCGCCGTAGACCGTGGAGACGACCGCGGCCCGCAGGTGGCGCTCCATGTCAAACTCCGTGGTGCAGCCGTAACCGCCCGTCATCTGCATGCCCTCCAGGGCGGTCCGTTCGGCGAGCTCGGTGGCCTTCAGCTCGGCCATGGCCACCTCGCGCACCAGCAGCCGGGCGCACTCGATCTCGGTGGCGGGATCGGCGATCCGGTGCCGCAGCGCCTGGAAGGAGCCGACGGGCCGCCCGAACTGCTCGCGCTCGCGGACGTGGGCGACGGTGTCGTCGAAGGCGCGGCGCGCCAGGCCCAGCATGTTCGCGGCCGGGAAG
Source organism: Streptomyces sp. NPDC059454 (assembly GCF_042749965.1). Classification (NCBI taxonomy): domain Bacteria; kingdom Bacillati; phylum Actinomycetota; class Actinomycetes; order Kitasatosporales; family Streptomycetaceae; genus Streptomyces; species Streptomyces sp. NPDC059454. The sequence continues at coordinate 405 of NZ_JBHYVC010000017.1, forward strand.
AGCCGCTCGTGGTCCAGGCCGGCCATCAACTGCCGCCGGCCGTCGTCCACCCGGCCGACGACGGCGTCCGCGGGCAGCCGCACGCCGGTGAGGAAGACGTCGTTGACCTCCCGGCCGCGCGTGGTCTCGATGCCCCGCACCTCCACGCCCGGGGTGTCGGCGGGCAGAGGGAACATGGTCGGGCCGCCGTGCTTGTCCTCGCTGGTGCGGGCCACCAGCAGAACGCTCTTCGCGCAGTGCGCGTTGGAGATCCAGGTCTTCTGACCGTCGATCACCCACGTGCCGTCCCCTCCCGCCGGGCCCGGCAGCGCAGCGCGCCGACGTCCGACCCGCCCCCGGCTCCGACATGGGGATGGACAGGACGTCGCCGCGCACGGCGCCGGTCGGCACCTCGCGTCGCTGCCGCTCGGTGCCGAACCGCTCGTACGCCTTCGCGGTGATGACGGTGGTGACGAAGCCCCCGCACGGGACCATCCCGTACGAGGTCTCCTCCAGGAACAGGAAGAGGCAGGCGTCGGCCGGCCCGCCGCCGGAGCCCGCGTACTCCTCCGGCAGGCACACCCCGAGCCTTTTGCACAACCCGGGGTGGTGGGCCTCGCGGCCGCCCCCCGTCAGAGCGTCGCGCTGTTCCCGGGTGCCGCACCCGCGCTTGGCGACATCGCCTACGGCCGCGGCGAAAGCGGCCTGCTCCTCGGTGAGTCGGCTGCCCATCAGGTCCTCCGGGGTCCGGGTGCCGGTCGGCGGCTCGACCGGTGCGGGCACACAGATGAGTTACAAAAGTATGGTAATTGCTTCAGTGTCTCTCGGGAGTCGTTCGCCGGTATCGTGTGCGGCACCATGAGAACTGACACGAACGACTCGTGGCTCGACCGGGCCCTCGACCGGCCGGAGCCTGAGGACGACACGGCGCGGCGGATCCTCGACGCAGCGCTGGAACAGTTCACCCTGCTGGGTCTGCGCCGCTCCTCCGTGGACGACGTCGCCAAGCGGGCCGGCGTCTCCCGGGTCACCGTCTACCGGCGCTTCCAGACCAAGGACAAGCTGGTCGAGGACACCCTGCTGCGCGAGCTCAGCCGGTTCTTCCAGCGGCTGGACTCGGCGGTGGCGGCGCTGCCGACCATGAAGGAGCGGGTCGTCGAGGGCTTCGTGGTCGCCCTGCGCCACACCCGTGCCCATCCGCTCTTCGGCGGCATGCTGCGCCTCGAACCCGAGGTGGTGCTGCCCTACCTGACCGTGCAGGGCAGTTCCGCGCTCTCCGCCACCGTCGAGTACCTGACGGTGCATCTGCGCCGCGCGCAACAGGCCGAGGGCCGCCTCGACGAGGACCCGCGTCCGGTCGCCGAGCTCATGGTGCGGGTCGCCGTGTCCTTCCTGCTCAACCCCGCCGGCTGCATCGAGATGGAGGACGAGGACCAGGCCCGGGCCTTCGCCCGCCGTTACCTGGCCCCGCTGCTGGACGCCTGAGCGGGCCGGACCGTCCGCTCGGACGGTCCGGGCCCGACGCGGCGCCGGCCGGCCGTTCAGCGGCGCCGGTGCAGCGCGCGGGCCAGCCGCACCGCGCGCTCCCGTGTGGCGGCCGGAACCCGGAAGGAGGTCAGCGCGATCGGCGGGGTGAACCGCTGCACCGTCACCGACTGCACGGAGGTGAAGGCACGCAGCCCCTCCTCGCCGTGGATCCGTCCGAAGCCGGAGTCCTGCGAACCGCCGAACGGCAGCGCCGGCACCGCCGCGAAGCCCAGCACCGAGTTCACCGACACCGCCCCCGCGCGCAGCCGCGCCGCGATCGCCGCACCGGCGCGCCCGCTCCGGCAGAACACCGCGGCCCCCAGGGCGTAACGCGAGGCGTTGGCCCGCTCCACCGCCTCGTCCACGTCGGCCACCGGGTTGATCGCCACGACCGGCCCGAAGGTCTCCTCCGTCATCGCCGCCGCGTCCTCCGGAACGCCGGTCAGCACCACCGGCGCGACGTACGGAGCACGAACCGACCCGGGGCCGCCCAGCAGGGCCCGCGCACCCGCCGCGACCGCACCGGTCACATGCCGCTCGACGACCGCGACCTGCTCCGGCAGCGTCATCGGGCCGTAGGCGGCGTCCGCCCCGTCACCCGGGCGCAGCGCCCCGGCCCGCTCGACCACCCGTGCGCACAGCTCCGCGTGGATCTCACGCACCGCGTAGACGCGCTCCACCCCCGCGCAGGTCTGCCCCGCGTTGCTCAGCGCACCCCACACGATCGCGTCGGCGGCGGCTTCCAGGTCCGCGTCCGCGGTGACGATCACCGCGTCCTTCCCGCCGCACTCGGCGAGGAACGGCGTCAGGGTCCCGGCGCACACCGCCATCACCTTGCGGGCCGTCCCCGGCGAACCGGTGAACGCCAGCTTGTCGACCCCGGACCGGGCCAGGGCGTCCCCGGTGGACGCCGCGCCGGTGACGGTGGTGAGCAGCCCGGCGTGCCCGGGCACGGCGGCGTCGAAGAGCTCGGCCGGCAGGACCCCGGTGCCCGGGGTCAGCTCGGACGGCTTGAAGACCACGGCGTTCCCCGCGGCCAGGGCGTAACCGATCGAGCCCATCGGGGTGTACAGGGGGTAGTTCCAGGGACCGATCACGCCGACCACGCCCAGCGGCCGGTGCACCAGCGAGGCCCGCTGGTGGACGGTGAACAGTCCGGTGCCCACCTTCCGCCGGCGCAGCACGCGTCCGGCGTTGCGGGCGGCCCAGCCCAGGTGCTCCAGCGTGAGGACGACCTCCAGCGCGGCGTCACCGGCCGGCTTGCCGGTCTCCTCGGCGATGGTGCGGGCCACGGCGTCGAGTTCTGTGGCGAGGGTCCTCTTCCAGCGCAGCAGATGCTCACGGCGCCGGGACGCGGGCAGCGCCGCCCAGCCGGCCTGGACGGCCCGGCCCCGGGCCACGGCGCGGGAGACCTCTTCCGGCCCGTTCACCGGGTGTTCGGCGATCGGCTTGCCGGTCGCGGGGGAGTACGCGGTGAAGGTCGTGGCGCGTGGTGCGGCGGCCGGGGTGGTGTCGGTCATCGGGTCTCCTGACGGGGAGCAGGGGGGAGGGACGGCCGCGCCGGAACGGAGGCCCCTTCCGGCAGCGTCTCGTCCTTCAGCGGCGAGGGCGGACGGGAGTGCGCCCAGTGCGGACCCAGGTCGTCCAGGGTCCAGCCGAAGGGGTAGGTGCGCGCCTTGGGCTTGCGCGGGAACCGTTCCGGCCGCCCGGGCAGCAGGCGGATCAGCGCGGCCCGGGTGCGGAAGGCGCGGTGGACGACGGCCCGCAGCAGGCGCGGCTGCGGGCGGAAGCCGAGGGCCTCCAGCAGCGGTTCGTCCAGGACGGCGAGCACGGCCCGGGAGACCGGCCGCCGTGCCGGGGCCGGGTACCAGGAGGCCATGATCCGCAGAGTGGCCGAGGCGACCCTGCGGTTGGCGGGGTCGTAGGCGAACATCTCCCGCTCGTAGTCGTCGTGGAGCCGTTCGAACGCGGCGTAGGTGCCGGGCACGCCGGAGATGCCCATCATCTCGCCCATCCGCCGGCCCACCAGCGCCAGACTCTCGGTCTCCTGCTCGGACAGGCGCCGCCAGCCGAACCGGTCGATCCACCGCTTCGGCCCCACCACCGTGGTGGCCAGGACGTAGAGGAAGTCCTCGTTGGGGATCCGGTAACGGCCGTGTATGCGGTTCAGGTGGCGGGCCGCCGCCCGGCCGTGCTCCGAGTCCATCCCCTCGCGGACCATCTCGTAGGTGAGCAGCACCGTGTCGTCGTACCGCTTCTGCCCGGCACGTTCGAACTCCTGGGTGCGGTCCAGGAGCCGGGAGATGCGCGGGACGCCGTAGTCGCGCAGGAACGCGATCGACGTCCCGTGGAGATAGTCGCGGGGGAACTCGTAGTGGGTGATCCACCGGTAGATCTGCTCGAAGTCCCGCTGCGGATCCATCTGCCGGATACGGCGCAGCCGGTTGTAACGGCCCATGGGTGGTCCCTCCTGTCGGAATCGCGGCCACCGGCTCGCGGCGCGCGTGGTCATGCCGGAGAAGCGGACGGTCTCCGGTGAGCCGGGTGAGCCGGGTGAGCCGGGTGACGGGGTGCCGCGCGGGCCGTGGGCGACGGTGCTCCTGGCCCGGACGGCGCGGGTGTCCTACGGCACGGCGCTTCCCGTGCGTACGACCCTCTCCGAGCGGACTGCGGTGGTGCCGGCCGTACTGGATTCCATGGGGAGCACCCCCTGTGAGTCGAAGATACTGAAACTATTGAGTTGTTTCATCGGGCGTCAATACTCCGGACGCGACGGAGACGCGGAGGCGAGCCGTGCGGGCGTTCCGTGGCCGGGCCGGAGCGTGACCGTGAGCCGGATGTGTTCCACGCGTGGTGGGCCTGTCCGCGTGGCCATGGTGGGGCCGGAAAACAGAAGGACCCCTCGCGAGGCGCGGGAGGTCCGCGTGCGGGCAGTGAGCGAGGAGGGCTCCTCCCGGGGCTCGGTGCCGGCACGCCGCCGGTGGTCAGCTGCCGCCGCGTGCGCGCATGCCGGTACGCTCCGGCCGCCGCCCGGAAGGCCGTCTCACACTGTGGGCGGCCCGGGAGCAGGGGCGGGCCGCTGCGCGTGCCAGGGCCACCCCCTTCACGGGCCGCTGTTCCGGCGGGCCGGTGCCGGGAGGCGGAGGCGGCCGTCGTGGACCTCGGCGATCCGGTCGACGGCGGTGAGGTGGGTGTGGTCGTGCGTGACCAGGACGGTGGCGGTGGCCCGCTGGTGGGTGAGGCGGGCGATCAAGCCGATGACGGCGGCGCCGCGTTCGTGGTCGAGGGCGCTGGTGGGTTCGTCGATCAGGAGAACGGTGGGGTCGTTCATCAGGGCGCGGGCGATGTTGACACGCTGGCGCTGGCCGCCGGAGAGCCGGTGGGGGTGGCGGTCGGCCTGGCCGGCCAGACCGACCGCGTCGAGGAGTTCCAGGGCGCGGCTGCGGACGGTGCGGGGCCTGCGGCCGTCGATCCGGGCCATGACCTGGAGCTGTTCCGCTGCGGTGAGGGAGGGCAGCAGGTTGGGCTGTTGGAAGACGATGCCGATCTTGCGGCGGCGCAGTTCGGCCAGCTCGCCGCGGGTCAGGCCGGTGGTGGAGGTGCCGTCGATGGTGACGGTGCCGGCCTCGGGGGTGATCAGGGTGGCGGCGACGGCCAGCAGGCTGGACTTGCCGGAGCCGGAGGGCCCGACCACGGCCGTCAGACTGCCCCCGGGGACCTCGAGACCGACCTGGTCGAGAGCGGTCAGGCGGTTCTCGCCGTCGGGGTAGGTGAGGGTGATGTCGGTCAGGGTCAGGCTCATCGGGCGCTCCCCAGAGCGGTCAGCGGGTCGACGGAGGTGATGCGGCGGATGGCCAGGGCGGCCCCGAGGGCGCCGAGCAGGATCGTCACCGCCGCGGGAAGCAGGACGGTGGCGGGGGTGAGCAGGAACGGCACGGCCGAGCCGGCCACCGCGGCACCGAGGGCGGCGGCGATGCCGGTGCCGAGCAGGGTGCCGCCGACGAGCAGGACGACGGCCTGGCCGAGGGCATCCTTGAGGAGGCCCGCGGTGGGGGCGCCGAGCGCCTTGAGGACGGCGACGTCGCCGCTGCGCTGGATGGTCCACACGGTGAAGAAGGCCCCGATGACGAGCGCGGAGATGACGAACAGGAAGCCGCGCATCAGCTGCAGGGAGCCGTTCTCGGAGGTGTAGGAGCCGATCGCGGACAGCGACTCGTCGGTGGTGACCGTCCTGGTGCCGGCCCGCCGGTCGGTGGCCGTCACATCGGCCCCGGACGTGGTGTCCAGGGCGATGACGGTGGCGACGGGGCCGGCGCCGGTGCCGGTGGGCGGTGCGGTCCTCTGCCAGACGTCGAGGCTGGTCCAGACGACCGGGGCGTGGCTGAAGTGGGCGTCACCCCGCACGGCGGCCACCTTCAGCCGCCGCCCGGCCAGGGTGAGGAAGTCACCGGCCCGCACGCCCAGACCGTCGGCGGCCGCGGTGGACAGCACCACCCCGCTGTCACTGATCTTGCTGCTGTCCGGGGCGAGGCGGGAGCCCGGCCGGACGCCGAAGGCGGAGACGCCGGTGCTTCTGCTCCCGGCGGTGGCCCTGGTGGTGGTGATCCCCAGCGGTTCGGCGCTTTCGACGCCGGGGGCCTCGGACCACTGCTGCCACTGCCGCTCGGCGACGGTGGAGTCGGAGTACGACAGGTCCTGACCGCCACCGGGAGCCTGGAAGGCGATCCTGTCGGCGGGCAGAGAAGTGATCGCGGAGACGTTCTGCCGGCCCAGTCCGGCCGTCAGACCGGACAACAGCCCGACCAGCAGGGTGATCAGCACGACGACGGTCCCCATCAGGGCGAAACGCCCCTTGGCGAACCTCAGATCTCTCCAGGCGACAAACACGGCCTCGGCTGTCCTTTCCAGTGGTGGAAGCGGCAAGACTCCACCGTCGCCGCCGGCCACCGTGTGCGCGTCCGGCGCAGGACGGCACTTCGCGGGCCGAAAGGCGGCACACGGGTTCCGTCTTTCGATGGAGGCCCTCGGGTGTCCGCCTCCGTAACCTGGGACGCACTGTGAACACCGCTGCCCTTGCCCCGACTCCGACCACCCGGGCCCTGGCCTGGTGTCTGCACCTGCTGGTCATCGGCCTGCTCGCCCTGACCGCCGGCCGGGCCGTGGCCGACGGCCGGTCCCACGCCGGACCGATCGTCGCCGTGACCGCGGCATGCGCCGCGGTGTACGCCGCCGGGCCGCTCCTGCCCCGCGTGCGCCGCTCCCGCCCCGCCGCCTGGTGGCTGGCCGCCGTGGGCGTCGTATGGCTGGTGCTGCTGGCCCTGTCCCCCGACGGCGTGTGGGTGGCCTTCCCGCTGTACTTCCTCCAGCTCCACCTGCTGCCCCGCCGCGCCGGGCTCGCCGCCGTGACGGCCACCGCGACGGCGGCCGTCACCGGCTTCGCCGCCCACCAGCACTCCTTCGGCCCGGCCATGGCGATCGGCCCGGCGCTCGGTGCAGCCGTCGCCGTCGCGGTGGTGTGGGGATACCAGACCCTGTACCGGGAGAGCGAACAGCGCAGGCGACTGATCGAGGAACTCACCACCACCCGCGCCGACCTGGCCGAAGCCCAGCACACCGCCGGGGTGCTCGCCGAACGCGAACGGCTGGCCCGCGAGATCCACGACACCCTCGCCCAGGGACTCTCCAGCATCCAGCTGCTGCTGCGCGCCGCCGAACGCGCCCTGCCGGACCGGTCCGACGACGCCGCCCGCCACGTCGAGGCGGCCCGCCAGGCGGCCGTGGACAACCTCGCCGAGGCCCGCCGCTTCGTCGCCGCCCTCACCCCGCCCGCCCTGGAAGGCACCACCCTGGCCGGCGCCCTGGAACGGCTGTGCGCCACCACCGGTGCCCGCCATTGCCTCACCACCCGCTTCCACCTCACCGGCGACCCCGTACCCCTGCCGACCGCCCACGAGGTCGCCCTCCTGCGCATCGCCCAGTCCGCCCTCGCCAACACCGTCCGCCACGCCCGCGCCACCACCGCCGAGACCACCCTCGGCTACCTCGGCGACCACATCGCCCTCGACATCGTCGACGACGGGCACGGCTTCGACCCCGAACGGCTGCCCGCCCCCGATCCCGAAAGCGGCGGCTTCGGCCTGGCGGCCATGCGCGCCCGCATGAACACCCTCGGCGGCACCCTGGCCATCACATCCGTCCCCGGCCACGGCACCGCCCTGGCCGCCCGCCTCCCCCTCACCACGCCCGCAGAGACCGAGACCGAGGCCCGCCCGTGACCGACGACGTACCCGTCCGCCTCCTCCTGGCCGACGACCACCCCGTCGTGCGCGCGGGGCTGCGCGCCGTGCTGGAAACCGAACCCGGCCTCGTCGTCGTGGCCGAAGCGGCCACCGCCGAGGCCGCCGTCGCCCGAGCCGCCGAAGGCGACATCGACGTCGTGCTGATGGACCTGCGGTTCGGCAAGGGCATGGGCGGCGCCGAAGCCACCGCCCGGATCACCGCCCGAGCGGGTGCACCCCGCGTGCTGATCGTCACCACCTACGACTCGGACGCCGACACCCTGCCCGCCATCGAGGCCGGCGCCACCGGCTACCTCCTCAAGGACGCCCCGCCCGAGGAGCTGGCGGCCGCCGTACGTACGGCGGCCGCCGGCCGCACCACCCTCGCCCCCACGGTCGCGGACCGGCTGATGAACCGGCTGCGCACGCCGGGCACCGCCCTGACCCGGCGCGAGACCGAAGTCCTCGCCCTGGTCGCCGAGGGCCTGTCCAACCAGGCCGTCGGCCGCCGTCTCCACCTGACCGAAGGCACCGTCAAGTCCCATCTGGCCCGCGTCTACGCCAAGCTCGGCGTCGACTCGCGGACCGCCGCCGTCGCCACCGCCACCGGCCTCGGCCTCATCCGCCGCTGACCCGCGCGCGTGCGGACTCCGAGGCCGCGTGCCGGTCTCCGGGTGTGCGACGGCGACAACAGATACGCCGGGCAGGAGCGCGGTCGTTCTCGCGCTGCGCCGCCACGTCCGCGACCGCCGGCTCCGCCGACCAGGCGGGTGGATGCGCGGCGGGCCTCTCACCGGGGTGCGTCGCGCGGACGTGTCGTCCGGGAGCCCTTGGGCCACCTCGTACGGTGCCGGCCTGAGCCTCGGGTTCGCCGCGCGAACCACTTCGCGCCCGGTTCGTCCGGGTCACCCGATGCGGAGCCGGGGACCGGTGCCCGTACAAGGGCCGGACGCGTCGGGCAGGAGAGGACGGCTGAGCGTGAGCGCCCCCGTGGTGCGCCCCGCCGATGAGGCGCGGTCGCACGGAGGATGTTCCGTTGCCCCGCGCGAGGAGACGCCACGAGCGCTGACCGGAGCGTCGGCGCACGGGCCGGGGTGCGCATGGCCGAGGCGGGCGGGAAGGAAGCGCTGGAGCTGCCGGCGAGCGTGTGCTGGGGACGATGCATCCGTCCCTGGTGGCCGGCGTCGACGGGGCCGAACCCGGCCTGCGGGCCGTCGACCGGGCAGCCGACGAGGCCGCCCTCTCCGACGCCCCGGCGGACGTGGAACCGCGCCGGCACACCGTGGAGGGCCCTGCCCGCAGGGTACTCCTCGCCGCCTCGCAGGAGGCCGGCCTCCCGACCGTCGGCCGACGCCGTCCCGGCCGCCTCGGACGGGTCGCCCCCACCGCACCACTCCGGCTGCCCGGTGGTGGTCGTACCCGACGCGGAGTGAGAGCGGGGAGCCCGTCACAGGACGGTCAGGACCGGGCCGCGGCTTGCGCGACGGCGAAGCCGGGGCGGTGAAGACCACCACGTCATGGCGGACGACGTCCACCGCCCGGTGAACTGAGGGCCTGGACCGGGTGTGCCGGAAGGGCTGACGGGGCGCGCCGGACCGTCGACGCGGGAGGGACGATCGGTATCACGGCGCGATGCCGTGCCCTGTGTTACTGTCGTGTGTTTGCGTGGTCGTCGCGGTGGGCGATTCTGCCCGTTCGGTTCCGTTTGTGCGTGGGCCGTTCCGTCCTGCCGGGCCTTCCTCGGTACGTTCCCCTGCGGAAGGCTGTTCATGAAGCATCCCGACGACTCCGGCATCGCTCACGGCGGTCCCGCCGAGCCCGAGGCCACGGCCCCGGCACCGCCCCCCGTCTCCTTCGCCGGTCTGGAGCTGCCGGTGGAGGTGCTGCGGACACTGAGCGGACGCGGGGTGTGCGAACCCTTCCCGATCCAGGCCGCCACACTGCCCGATGCCCTTCAGGGACGCGACGTCCTGGGACGCGGGCGCACCGGATCGGGCAAGACGCTCGCCTTCGGCCTGCCACTGCTCACGCGTACGGCCGGGCGGCGCGCCGAACCGAAGCAGCCCCTCGCCCTGATCCTCGTGCCCACCCGGGAGCTGGCCCAACAGGTCACCCAGGAGCTGGCGCCGTACGCCGAGGCACTGCGGCTGCGGATGGCCACGGTCGTCGGCGGCATGTCGATCGGACGGCAGGCCGCCGCGCTGCGCCAGGGAGCCGAGGTGGTCGTCGCCACCCCCGGACGCCTGCACGACCTGGTCGGGCGCAACGCCTGCCGTCTGGGACGGGTGAGGATCACCGTGCTGGACGAGGCCGACCAGATGTGCGACCTGGGATTCCTGCCGCAGGTCGCCGACGTGCTCGGCCAGGTGCACCCCGACGGCCAGCGGATGCTGTTCTCGGCCACGCTGGACCGCGACGTCGATCAGCTGGTCAGCCGCTATCTCCACGACCCCGTGGTCCACTCGGTCGACCCGTCCGTGGGCACGGTCACGACGATGGAGCACCACGTGCTGGTCGTCCACGGCCCCGACCGCTACGCCGTCATCACGGAGATCGCCGCCCGCGACGGCCGCGTACTGCTGTTCCTCGACACCAAGCACGCAGTCGACCAGCTCACCCGGCATCTGCGGACCAGCGGGGTGAACGCCGGGGCGCTGCACAGCGGCAAGTCCCAGCCCCAGCGCACACGGACCCTGGCGCAGTTCAGGAACGGCGGGATCACCGCTCTGGTGGCGACCGACGTAGCGGCCCGCGGCCTGCACGTCGACGACCTCGATCTCGTGGTCAACGTCGACCCGCCCACCGACGCCAAGGACTACGTGCACCGGGCGGGCCGGACCGCCCGCGCAGGTGAGTCCGGCAGCGTGGTCACGCTCGTGCCGGCGGGCGGGCGCCGCGAGACGAGCCGCATGATGGCCGAGGCCGGCATCGAGCCGACCGTCACCAAGGTGCGCTCGGGCGAGGCGGAACTGAGCCGGATCACCGGCGCCAAGGCTCCCTCCGGCACCCCGCTCGACGGCGGGCCCGCCGTCCCCCGGCCCAAGAACACCAACGCGCCCTTCCGCGGCCTCGGCACCAGCAAGGACGCCTCCCGCGGCGGCGGCAAGTCCCGAAGGGCCGGCGAGGCCCGCAAGCTCGCCGAGGCCCGCAAGGCCGCCCTCGTGCGTCGCAACGGCTGAGGCGCTGCCCCGGGAGCGGACGTCCTGGCCACAGGATCGACACCTCTCGGCCTGGCCCGAGGCCGTCCTGTGCGCCTCACCCACCGAGCGGACGCCCTCGGCCGCGAGGGGACACCCGCCGAAACGGAGCAGAATGACGCCGCCGGTGCCCCGCACCGCGCCCGGCATGACAAGCTGTGCTTGCCCACCCCCCGAACCCAGGAGGTCAGCATGACCGCAGAGCCCGTACCCACGGAAGGTTCGGAGCCGGCTGCTCCCGAGACGTCCCCGCTGACGCCGGACAGCGACGGCAACTACGACCTCAAGCGCAAGTTCCGCGAAGCCCTGGCGCGCAAGCACAGTGCGCAGGCGGACGCCGCCGATGCCGCCGCCAGCCCCGGTGCGTCGAAGGTGCGCGCGGCGCACGGTCCGGCCGCGAGCCAGCGGTCGTTCAGGCGCAAGAGCGGCGGCTGAGCCGATCGGTCCCGGCATCGTGCTCACCGCGACGAGCGCCGGACTCCTCGACGACCCGGAGATGAGGAAGGTCATGGACGCGGCGGTCCCCATGCCGCTGAACGGCTGCCTCCAGCCGGAGGACGTCGCGCGAGCCGTCCTGTTCCCGGCCTTTGAGGACAACAGCCGCATCACCGGGCAGGTGCTCCACGTCGGCGGCGGCGCCGAGGCGACACCGCGCGGGCCCGAGGACTTCTGAGCCGCGGGGCGGAGCCACGCAACGGTGCCCCGGCCGCGTACGGCGGCCGGGGCACCTGCGCGTCCGGGGAGCCAGACCCGCACCGCGCGCCGGATCCCGTGAGGCCGTGCGGGCCCGGATCTCCGTCTGCCTGGTCTTCACGGTCGTGAGTTCGGCCGTCGGAGGACGGTCGGCGCGCGTCCCCGAGGTGCGGCACACCGTCGGTACGGGGGAGGCTGCCCGAGGGCCGGCCAACACCGCCTCCACGGGCGGCGATCTGGTCGCCCTGGCCCTGGTCACCGTGCTGATCGGGCAGACGGGAATCCGCCGCACGAGTTGGGCGGGGGCCGCCCTCCTCCTGGTCGACGCCCCACTGATGGCGTCGGCCTCCACTGCGCCGGCCCTGATCGCGGGCCTGGCGACCTGGGGATCCGCCGCGAGCCTGCTGTCCGTCCCGCGCAGGGCGCCGGCCCCGGCACCGCAGTGGCCCTCTGCATGACGCACGGCCTGGAATCCGTGACGGGAGCCCTGGCGATCCTCAAGTCCGGCGCGGTGTACGTCCCCTGCGATCCCGGTCATCCAGCCGAGCGGCCGGCCTGCATGATCTCCGATTCGCGCTGCACACCGGCGACATCTCCATCTGGGAAATTTTCGCTCCCTCGGCGGCGGGTGCATGCCTCGTGATCGCCCCACCGTCCGACCTCCGCGATCCGTCGTCGCTCCCGCAAGTCGCGCAGTCGGAGTCCGTGACGATAAACGGTCAGTATCGGGCGCGGGAGCGTCCCAGCTTGCTGACCTGATGGCCGCCGTGACGGGGGACCTGGGCACAGGTGCCTGGCTCCCGCTCGGGAGGTTCGCTGCGTGACTCGACAGCTCGTCCGCGGCATGGGGCCCGAGCGAGTGGGCTGAGTTCGGGACCGAAGCGGCGTTGTTCATGGATGCCGCCTGCCCCTCCGGCCGCTACCGCGGCCTCGCCCGCCCCGGTGTCCTTCTCGTCCACTACCCCGGCGCCATGGGCTTCGGCACCGTCGTTATTCCCGACACTGAGACCGAAGCCGCAGCAGCCGACGCCACTGCGGCGGCCCTCCGCGGGACCCGCTGCGTCATGATCACCCGCGCCCCGCGAGCGGGGCCGGTCCCGGGCCGGCAGAGCAGCCGGTTGCCGCGCCACCTGGGGACTGCACGGGTAAGCCAGGATGCGCTGAGCGCCCACTGAGTGAGATGTCCGAGGGAAGGGCAGGCGGCGCCCGACCCGTACGTACGTGAGGGCGCCCCGTATTCGCCATGCCGCCGCATCCCAGCAGCGTTACTGGATGCATGGACGCGACGATCACCGCCCCCCGCGCCGAGGTGCTGCGGGACCGTTACCGCAGTCGACTGCCCGAGCGCTTGCAGGAGCTGGCCGGTCCCGTCGAGGGCGACGTGGACCTGCCGCTCCACATCGTCTGGTCCGGGCGGTCGAGTTACAGCCCAGACCGTCCGAAGTCCCGCATGACGCTCTACCGGACCGTCCTGGCCGAAGGACTGAGTGAGGACCTGGTGGCCCTCCTGCACCATCGGCTGCTCATCGAGCAGTGGCCCGTGCTGCGGTGCTTGATCAGTCCTTGCATCCGCGAGGTCTGGGAGGACGCCTTCCCCGAGCTGCTCCGCACCGCTCCGGCCGACACGACCGCCGCGTGAAGCTCACTCCGCTCCACGAGCGTCTCCTCACCGGCGGATACGTCGCGCCCGCGACGAGTTCAGCCTTGAAGACCTTCGGGACCGGCTCGTCGGTGCGGACTTGGTACGAGGATGAGGACTGCACCGTGTACGGGCTCACCTCCCGGCAGATCGAAGAACTCAAGGCGTGGGCGCTGGAGTGGGCGGAGGATCTGGGTGCACGGATCCATGACGAGAACGCCTGGGGCGAGGGCGCGGGCGCGGAAACAGGAACGGTCCGGGTCAGCGGGCGTTGCTCCAGCCGCCTGTGCCGGCGGAGTACGAGTCGAGCAGGTCCACCACGAAGATCAGGGTCGAGCCCGCCGGGATCAACGGCGAGGGTGACTGGTTGCCGTAGCCGAGACGCGGGGGAACGACGATCTCGCGCCGACCGCCGACCTTCATCCCTCTCAACCCCCGGTCCCAGCCCTTGATGACCCTGCCGCTGCCCAGGGCGAACTTGAAGGGCTGGTCACGGTCCCAGGAGGAGTCGAACTCCTTCCCGGTCTCGAAGGTCACCCCGACGTAGTGGACCCTGACCACCGTGCCCGGCTTCACCTCGGCCCCGTCCCCGACGACCAGCTCCCGGACGGTCAGTTCGGCAGGCGCAGCACCCTTTGGGACGTCGACCTCGGGCTTCGTCAGTTCACTCATCGCAGTTCCGTCACTCTCCGTCGCAGACCCTCGTGCGGGCCGACCCGGCCCATGGACACTCCATGCGGCAGAGGATCACGCTAACGCGCATGCCGGTTTCCGGAGCGCACCGGATCAATGGCCGCGCACGGCGGTCCGTCGCACGGCCGGCGCACGAGCCCTCGCACACTCGGACGGGACGCGGTGGCTCGGGTTGCACAGCAGCCGCCCGGGCGGGAAGCGGCGCAGAGGGCCCGGGCCGACGCGCGCCGTTCAGTCGACCGCGTCGAGTCGCGCCGCCGCCCGCAGGTCCCTGAACGACGAGATGACCTCGGCCAAGCCGTGCCGCAGGGGCATCTCCGGCTGTCCGCCGAGCCAGGGTCCTTGAGAAGTGATCGGGCCTTGTCTCCGGGGAGTGGACACCTGTTCGTAGGCGATCGGTGCCTGGCGTCCCTTCGCCGAGTGTCGTCGGCGGGTGTTGTAGCGGGTGGTCCAGCGGAAAACCGTCAGGCGGCAGGCGAGGGCTCCGTCTAAGCGGCGGGCGCCACAGAGTGAGCTGCCCCGAGTCTCGTGGAGTCCTCGGAGTGCTCTGAGTTCAGCCCACCGGCCTGCGCCCCGAGGGGGCAGTCGTGGCGGCGCTGCCGGACTGCCGCCTGTCCGGCGCAGAGCGAGCCCCGGCCACGGCGGCCGGGGTGTCGCGCAGGCCGAGGCGCAGGTGCTCGACGTGGTAGAGGGCCTGCTCCAGGAGTTCGGCGACGTGGTTGTCGTAGAGCGCGTAGATCACCGAGCGGCCCCGGCGCTCGCCGGTGACCAGGCCGAGGTTGCGCAGCAGACGCAACTGATGGGAGCAGGCGGACTGTTCCATGCCGACGGCGTCGGCGAGCTCGGTCGCCGCGCACGGGCCCTCTTGGAGGCGGGCCAGGATCCGCAGCCGGGAGGGCGTGGCCAGAGCCTGGAGTGTGGCGGCCACGTCGGCGGCGCCCACGGTCTCGAGGCGCTCGCGCGCAGTGGCGGTGGTTTTGGCGTCAGCTCCATGGCCCATGGTTGTCATCCTACGGAGAGGAACCCATGAACACATGAATGACTCTTCATGTGGTCCTGTAAAGTGGAGGGAGCGGTGTCGGCATTCCGGCCGGCAGCTGTTTCGTCATGCCGTCGTGAAGGAGTTCCGCTCCGATGACCTCCACCGTCACCCCAGCCCCACCCGGCCGGGCCACGTCTCCGCGCGACGGCGGCGCGCCCCGGCGCCGTACCCGTGTCCTCGCCCTGCCTGAGGCGCGCTGGGCCGCCGCAGCCACCGTCTTCTTCCTGCTCGCGCTGCCGCTGCAGCTGGCTGGTGCTCCGGCGTGGGCGTGGGGGCCGCTGTACGCGGTGACGTATGCGGCCGGCGGTTGGGAGCCGGGGTGGGCGGGCCTGCAGGCGCTGCGGGAGAAGACACTCGATGTCGACCTGCTGATGGTCGTCGCCGCTCTCGGGGCGGCGTCGATCGGGCAGGTGATGGACGGCGCGCTGCTGATCGTCATCTTCGCCACGTCCGGTGCGCTGGAGGCGCTGGCCACGGCACGAACCGCCGACTCGGTGCGCGGACTGCTCGATCTGGCACCGGCCACGGCCACCCGCCTCGACGCTGATGGCAGCGAGGCGACCGTCGCCGTGGAGAAGCTGTCCGTCGGCGACACCATCCTCGTACGGCCCGGCGAGCGCATCGGTGCCGATGGCCGGGTCCTCGACGGGACGAGCGACGTCGACCAGGCGACCATCACGGGTGAGCCGTTGCCCGTTGCCAAGGAGCAGGGCGACGAGGTCTTCGCGGGCACCCTCAATGGCACCGGCGCCTTGCGCGTCCGTGTGGACCGTGATGCCTCCGACACGGTGGTCGCCCGGATCGTGCGGATGGTGGAGGAGGCGTCCGAGACCAAGGCGCCGACCCAGTTGTTCATCGAGAAGGTCGAACAGCGCTACTCGCTGGGCATGGTGGTGGCGACGCTGGCCGTGTTCCTCGTCCCGCTGGCCTTCGGCACGGACCTCGCCGATGCGTTGCTACGGGCGATGACGTTCATGATCGTGGCCTCACCGTGCGCGGTCGTCCTGGCGACGATGCCGCCCCTGCTGTCGGCCATCGCGAATGCCGGACGGCATGGTGTTCTGGTCAAGTCGGCGGTGGTGATGGAGAGGCTGGGGCAGGTCGACGCGGTGGCGCTCGACAAGACCGGCACGCTGACCGAGGGCACGCCGCGGGTCGCCGACGTCCGACCGCTCGCCGCATCCAGGCTGGACGAGCGTGAGTTGCTGGTCCTCGCGGCCGCCGCGGAGCACCCGAGCGAGCATCCGCTGGCCCGCTCCGTTGTGGACGCGGCACGCGAACGCGGGCTCGCCCTGCCGGTGGCAGAGGACTTCGACTCCACGCCCGGCGTCGGGGTGACAGCCACCGTAGACGGGCGCGTGGTCGTGGTCGGCGCCCCGGCGCGGCTCCTTGGTGGGGCGACGGACGCGGACTCCGCCCTCGCGGCGGTGCTTGTCGGTGAACTGGAGGACGGCGGACGGACCGCGGTCCTGGTCACGGTGGACGGTACGCCGGTGGGCGTGCTCGGCATTGCGGACCGGCTGCGGCCCGACGCCACCGCCACCGTCACCTCGCTGAGGTCCCTCACCGGAACCGCACCCGTACTGCTGACCGGCGACAATCCGCGCGCTGCCGCCCGCCTGGCCGCCGAGGTCGGCATCGAGGACGTACGGGCAGGATTGCTGCCCCAGCACAAGGTGAGTGCGGTGCGAAAGCTGGAGGACTCCGGCCGCAAGGTGATGGTCGTGGGCGACGGCGTCAACGACGCCCCGGCGCTGGCAGCTGCCCACACCGGTATCGCGATGGGCCGGGTGGGCTCCGACCTTGCCTTGGAGACCGCCGACGCCGTCATCGTCCGCGACGAACTCGCCACAGTCCCCACCGTGATCGCCCTGTCTCGGCGCGCCCGCAAACTCGTCGTGCAGAACCTGGTCATCGCCGGAGTCTTCATCACCGGCCTGGTGATCTGGGACCTGGCCGGCAACCTGCCGCTGCCGCTCGGCGTCGCGGGCCACGAGGGCTCCACCGTCATCGTCGGCCTCAACGGACTGCGACTGCTGCGCGAAGCGGCCTGGAAGCGGGCCGCCGAGTGAGCCGCCGCAAGGCTCCCGCACAGGCGGCGCCCCGGTGCACGGTGACCGTGTGCCGGGGGTGCTGCTGCGGCACGGCCAAGGTACCCGGCACCGACCACGCCGCCCAACTCGCCATGCTCAAGGCCGAACTGGGGGCGATCGCCCAGGTCCGGGCGGTGAACTGTCTCGACGCGTGCGAGCAGGCCAACGTCATCGTCGTACAGCCGTCTTCGCCCGGGCGGGCCGCAGGCGGGCGGCCGGTCTGGCTGGGCCTGGTCAACGACCCTGACGCGACGGGCGACATCGTGGCGTGGGTGCGCTCCGGCGGACCGGGCCTCGCCGAACCGCCGGACATCCTCGGCCTGTACGAGTTCGGCCCGCTCCGGCGCGTACGACGGACCGTCGATGGGTGAGAAGCACACGGTGGTCGTTATCAGTGGATCGCGCCCAGAGCGACCACGGCCGCTGGAGACCCGCCGTCGCGTTGCGCCAGCCCGCCAGGCGGTACGTCAGCAGTCAGCAGCAGTGGGAGTGTGAGAACTGGGCGGCGAACGCGGACGTTCGCTGCTCGGACAGGGGCCGAGCGGTGGATGAGTACGCCGTGCTTACTCCGCTGCCGGGGCGCCGCCCCCTTCGGCGTGCGCGGTGCCTGGTGAACAGAGTCAGAGTTCAGAACGATGACAAGGGCTCCGTTGAGGGTGGTAGATCTCCAGGAGATCCTGCCCCAGCGGCACGACAAGGTCGGACAGCCCGGGATCGGGAATGGTCCGGCCACGGGCGATCCCCCAGCCGGCAGGGTCGAGAACCTGCTCGGCCTCGTCCTTTGTGCGGAGGCGAGCACGCCGTGATCGGTCTCCATCGGTCCTGCCCTGAGGCCGTGGATGCACTTCGAGTACCGCGACACCAACCACGCCGTGCCCGTCCAGTCCACGCGAGAAGGAGAACCCCGCCTGGAACGCGTCGGCCCACACGGCCCGTCACCGACCCACGGGATCACCGTCGGCACCGTCGTTCCGGACGCGCAGTGTCAGGTGGCCGCCGTGATGCAGCGGTGTGCTCAGCCGCGGACGCGCCGCCTCGTGGCCGGTCTCCGCGTCGACGATGTGCACCTCGCTGTGGCCGCCCCGGGTGACGGCGATCCAGTCGGAGCCCGGTGAGGCGGCCACCGCGCGGCGTTGGACGCTCTCCCAGGGGGTGCCGCCGCGACGTGGAGCACCGTCCATACCGGGCAGGGGGAAGCGGCGGGCGGCGCCGTCGGCGCCGAGCAGGATCAGCTCGTCGCCGTCGGGATGGACACGGGTGAAGGCGGTGTGGCGCCGGGCGAGGGCCAGCCGGAAGACGAGCCCGGGACCGAGGTCCGTGAGCAGCGTGCGGCCGGTTCCCAGCTCATGGTGCCATGCCTGGTTGGTCCACTCCGGCCAGCGCAGCGGGTCCGGGTCGCCGCCGCGCAGCGTGGTCCACAGTGCCTGACGCCGGGTGTCGAGCCGGAGGTACCAGCCCCGGGCGGGCGATCCCCACGGAATGACCGCCTCGGCAGCGAGGATGTCGCCCTTTCTGCGGGCCCGGTGCACTCCCTGGCTCGTGGCCGCGAACACCTGCTCCGAGTCGGGTGCCTGTGCGTCCCCGTGTCCGTCGTCCGGCAGCGGCAGGAGCGCGTGAGGGGTGACCAGGGGGCAGCCGGGCGGAGCCGCGAGGAGGTCCGCGAACCGGTGGACGGCCAGCGCACCGGGTTCCCGGTGCCGCAGTACGACCAGAGGGTCGGTCTCGCCCAGCACGGTCACACCCGGTTCGCCGACGCGCGTCCGCACCCGTGCGGCCTCTCCGGTGGCCAGGTCGAGGACCGTCAGCAGGTCCGACCACGGTTCGCTGTTCTTGCCGAGGCCGGTGGTGACGGCCAGTCGGCGGCCGGACGGGTCGCAGGCGAGGTGCTCGGCCGGCACGGCGACCGGAACCGCGCGTTCCACGAGTTCCTCGGCGTAGGGGTTGAGCACCAGCAGTTCCCCGCGGCGGTCGTCGACGCAGGCCACCCGCCCGCCCGGCAGCGCCAGGAACCCGGCGTGCTCCGAAAGGTGACGGCCGGTGAGGCGCCCTGCTACGGCACCGTCGGGCACGGACAGCAGGTGTACGGCTCCGGCCACATGGTCGGAGACGAGCAGGACGGGTGTGGCGGCAGGCATGAGTCCTCCAGAAACCGGTCTGGTGAAAACGATTATCATGTATCTTCAGTGTGTTCCCGGTACCTGAAAAGAAGCGAGGGCATCGATGCTGCGCTCACCGTCGAGATTCGTTCGCAGTTGGCTCACCGCAGCGGCGGTGGGTTCGCTCCTGGTCGGCTGTGGCTCGTCCTCCGAAGAACGCACGAACGACAAGGCCAAGCCCGCGGCGAAGACGGAGGTGACCGTCGAACCCATCAAGGCGTCGACGGAGTTGACCGACACCAACGGCGTCAAGATCTCCTTGAAGAAGGAGCCCGAGCGGATCGTCTGCCTGTTCGCCCTGTGCGACGACATCCTGACGGAACTGGGCATCGTGCCGGCGGCCACCAACAGCGCGTTGCTCGCCCACCCGGACTTCCTGGGAGAGGCGAAGGCCAAGGAGGTGGACATCATCCCCGGCGGATTCATCGCCCCGGAGGTGGAGGCGATCCTCTCCCACAAGCCCGATCTCGTGATCGGCCTCGGGGACACCCACGGCAAGCTCGCCCCGGCGCTCAAGGGAGCGACCACGTTCTGGGCCATGCAGCCCGAGACGTGGCAGGACAGCGTGGGCTACCTGCGCGACACCGCCGCGCTCACCGGCCGCACCGCCCAGGGGGAGAAGGCGGAGAGGACCTTCCGGACGAAGCTCGCCGAGGCCGAGAAGACCCCGAGCGACAAGACCGCGCTCATTATCTACGGCAGTGACGAGAACTTCGGCGTCGCGACGCCCGAAGGTGACGTGGCCGCCAGCCTGTTCCCCAAGATCGCCGACTACCCGTGGAAGTCCCGCGGTGTGGAGGGCAGTTACAGTCTCGAGGAGATCCTCGCCAAGGACGTCGACGTGCTGTTCGTCGAGACGCTGAGCTTCGGCGACGCGGAGGGCGAACTGTCCGAGAAGCTCGCCGGGAACCCGCTCTGGGGCAAGATTCCGGCAGTGAGGAACGGTGACGTCCACGAGGTGAACTCAGAGGTGTGGGCCAAGGGGCGCGGCACCCGTTCGCTGGGCATCGTGCTCGACGAGGCCACGGCCGCGCTGCGGTGAGGACGTCCCTTCCGGTGCCCGCCGTAGCCGATCACGCCGCGGCGGGCGGAGAGCGGCCGTCGCGCGGTGTGCGGAGGTGGCAACCGCTTCTGGTGGTCGTGTTGCTGGCAGTCTCCTCGGTCTGCGCGCTCGGCCTCGGCACCCCCTACGTCCCCCCGCACCGGCTGGTCGCCGCGGTACTGGACGGGGACACCACCCTCGCCGGGATCGTCGTGACCGAACTCCGCGTGCCCCGCCTGCTGCTGGCGCTCGTCGCCGGAGCCTGTCTGGGGGCGGCCGGACTGGTGCTCCAGGAGGCGCTGCGCAACCCCCTGGCGGTGCCGGAGATGCTGGGCGTGTCGTCCGGGGCCGCGCTCGGGGTGGCCGCGCCGCTGGTGCTGACCCTCTCGCTGCCCGCCGCCGTCCAGCCGCTGCTGGCCATCGGCGGCGCCGCCCTCGGCGGCGGACTGACGCTGCTCGTCGCGGGGCTGGGCCGCAGCCCGTCCGCCGTGCTGCTGACCGGCGCCGCGGTGGCGGCCGCGCTGCAGGCCGCGCTGCTCGTCCTGATGGTCATGGCCGACCAGCTCGACCTCCAGCTGATCTACCGCTACCTGCTCGGCTCCCTCTCCGCCCGGACGTGGGAGGACGTGACGGGCCTGTGGCCGTGGCTGCTCGTTGCGGTGCCCGCACTCGTGCTGTGCGCGCCGGTGCTGTCCGTGCTGCGGCTGGGCGACGAGGACGCGGAGGCGCTCGGTGTGCGAGCTCAGCGCGCCCGGCTGGCAGCGCTGGCCATCGCCGTGGTGCTGATCGCTCCGGTGACGGCCGTGTGCGGGCCCGTCGCGTGGGTGGGGTTCCTCGCCCCACACCTGAGCCGCTGGTTCGATCCAGTGGCGGGAGCGGTGCGCTGGCTCCCCTGGTCCGCGGCCTGGGGCGCTGTCGTCGTGGTGGTCGCCGATGTCCCGGCCCGGCTGGCGTTGGCGCCCGTGGAGACGCCTGCCGGCGCGTGGACGGCCCTGCTGGGGGTGCCGGCCGGCGTCGCGCTGATGCGGTCGGGTGGCCGTCGCCGGGCGGTGGTCCGGCGCGGACCGGCCGCCTCGTCCGGGGTGCGCGAGCAGCTGTCCGGGCCGCGGAAGACGGCTTCGGGTGTGGCGGACGAAGTACCTCCCGCCGGGGCATCGCATCACGCTTACCGGGGCGAACCCGGGCCCGGCGGTCCGACCTCGCCGCCTCTCGGGACGATCAGAACGGAGGACGTACGGTGACCCGGCCTTTCACGGCCCTCGCAGCACTGGCCGTCGTGTGCGCCGCAGTGGAGGTGGTGGCCGGGCGCGGCATGTCCCCGGGGGCGGTCTGGGAAGTCCTCAACGGTGGCGGTGACGCGACGGAGCGCCACATCTTGTTCCAACTGCGTCTGCCGAGGCTGCTGGTGGCCCTCGGCGCGGGTGCCTGTCTGGCCGTGGCGGGACTGGTCCTGCAGTCCGCCCTGCGTAATCCCCTGGCCGGGCCGGAGGTGACGGGCGTGACCCCGGGGGCGGTCCTCGGCGCCGTCACCGCGACCGCCCTGGGGCTCGCCGGGTGGGATTCGCCCCTGGCCGTGGTCCTCGCCGCCTGCGCGGGCGGGTGCGCCGGAGCAGCGCTGCTGTGGCTGCTCGCCGGCCGCGGGCGCGGTGATCCCGCGCAGACCGCCGTGCACGGGGTGCTGGTGTCGGCAGTGCTCGGCGGGCTCACCGCCATGGTGCTGCTCGTGGAACCGGGTGAGCTCGGCAGCGTCGTGCAGTGGCTGGTGGGCACCACGGAGGGCCGGGTGTGGGAGCACTGGCACCTGCTGTGGCCGTGGGCGCTCGTCTGGGGGGTTGCTGCCTGGCTGCTGGCGGGGCCGTTGACCCTGTTGCGCTGCGGGGACGACATCGCCCTCGCCGCCGGTCTCTCCGCTCGCCGGGCCCGGACCCTGGCCCTGACGTGCGCGGTGGCCCTGACCGCCGGCGCCGTGGCTGCCGTCGGCGCGCTGGGCTTCATCGGGTTGCTCGTCCCGCATCTGGCCGTGGCCGTCTTCGGTGCGGACCTGCGCCGGAGCCTTCCCGGCGCCGCCCTGACAGGCGCGGTTGTGGTGTGCGGGGCCGACGCGGCGGCGCAGTTGTCCTCGCGGCTGCTGGCGACGGCGCTGGACTCCGGGCGGCTCACGTTGCCGGTCGGGGCGCTCACCGCCTGCCTTGGTGCCGCGCTGCTGCTGCTCGTCGTGCGCCGCACGCCGAGCCGTACGTTCTGACGTCGAATTGAGGACAGAGCATGATCGAGTCCGTGGGGATCCACGTCGAGGGGGTTCACTTCGGCTACCCCGGACGGCCCGTGCTGCGGGGCGTCGACCTGACCGTCCGGCCGGGCGAACTGACCGCCCTGATCGGCCTGAACGGCTGCGGCAAGTCGACCCTGCTGCGGCTGGCCGCCGGGCTGCTGCACCCCGACGAAGGGCGCGTGCTGCTCGGCGAGGACGACGTCACGCGGCTTTCAAGACGCGCCACGGCCCGGAGGGTGGCCCTGTTGCACCAGTCGGCTCCGGCCGTGCCGGGCATGACGGTGCGTCACCTCGTCCGTCAGGGGCGGTATGCGGCACGTGGCCCGCTGGGCATGCTGCGCGAGGGCGACGACCCCGTCGTGCGCCGGGCGCTGCGTGACGTCGGGGTGGAGGACTGGGCCGACCGTGACGTCGACGCGCTGTCCGGCGGCGAGCGGCAACGCGTCCGGCTGGCGATGGCGCTCGCTCAGGACACCCGGGTCCTGCTGCTCGACGAGCCGACCACGTACCTGGATCTGCACCACCAGCTCGACGTACTGCAGACCGTGGTGCGTCTACGCGAGGAACGCGGGCTCACGGTGGTGATGGTGCTGCACGACCTGGCCCACGCGGCCCGGTTCGCCGAGCGGATCGTCGCCCTGCGGGAGGGCCGTGTGGTGGCCGACGGAGCGCCGAAGCAGGTCGTCACGCCGGGGCTGCTGGCGGAGGTGCTGCAGGTGGCAGGCCGGGTCGGTGAGGATCCGGAAGGGGGGTGGCCTGTGTGTTACCCAGATCACCCCATCGCGGCTCTGGAATATGAAAATCAGATTCATTAGATTGGGGTCGCGGCGTTCATCCGAACGCCGTATCTCCCTGCTGATGAAGGAGAGTTCATGGAAAACGAGCAGGTCTTCGCGCCGATCGCCGACCCGGGTCAGCTGGCTCACGACTCGGCCTCTCACTCCAACGCGCTCGTCGAGAACCCCTTCGAGGACACCGAGGAGTAAGCGAGGGCCTAGCCACCCTCGACCGTGGGCCCGCCCGATGCCTTCCGGGCGGGCCCACGCCCGTCCCAGGTCCCGTCGACAGGAGGAACGACATGTCCCGTAGCCGACTCGTCCCCGGTGCCGAGGTCGTCGCCGTGCCCGGGCGAGGGCTTGCCGTCCGCACCCCCGCGGGGGAGTTCTTCAGTGTCAGGGCAGGAGACGTCGACGAGGACGCCTTGCTCTCCCTGCTTGCCGGGGGGACCACAGCCCCGGTGGACGAGGGGCTGGATCGCGTGGTCCGGGCGTTCGAAGAAGCCGGTTATCTGGCGGAAGGACCGTCGGCCCCGGAGTGGCCCGCCGCTCGCCAGGATGTCAGGATCCTCGGCGACCCGGTCCTGACCGAACCGCTCGCCGTACAACTGGCCGCCCTGGGCGCGCGGCCCCGTACGACTCCGGCCGTGACCGCCTCCGGCAGCTCGCCGGTGGGCATCGAGGACCTGCTCGACGGAAACCCCTCCGCGGTCGTGTGGTGTCTGGACGGACCCGTGCCGGACGGCTTGTGGGACGCCGCCGACCGGCTGCCGGAGCACGGTGTCGCGTGGCTGCGCTGCCACCGCGAGGGCTGGCAGGCGTACGTCGAGCCGGTGGCCGCCGCTCCCGGGGACGTCACCTCGGCGCACGTCCGGTCCCGCCGGCTCGCCGCCACACCCGCCCACCGGGAACTGGCCGCGTACTGGAGTGGCCCCCGTACCTCGGGCACGCCCGTCCGGCTCCCCGTGCCCGCCGCCACGCTGCTCGCGGCGCTGCTCGCGGACGATCTCAGCCGGTGGGCCACCGGCGCCCCCGACACGGCCGGCCTCCCGGCACGGCGCCGGCTCCGACACATGGACCTGCGCACGCTGACCGTCACCGAGCACCCCGTCCTCCCGGTGCCCGACGTCGCACCGACGCCGAGGAAGGGCGTATGACGGCGTTCGAGACGGCCGTGGGAGAACTCGCCACCGACGTCCGTCTCCCGGCCGGTGACGGCCCCTTCCCGGCCGTCCTGATCCGCACCCCCTACGACCGGACACGCCACCGGGCCGAGGCGCGCGGCTGGGCCCGCCGCGGGTTCGTCGCCGTCGCCCAGGACGTGCGGGGCCGGTTCGCGTCGCCAGGGGAGTGGCACCCGTACGTGAACGAGACCACCGACGGAACAGCGGCCGTCCGCTGGATCCGGCGGCAGCCGTGGAGCGACGGGCGGCTGGTGGCCGCCGGCGCCTCCTACGCCGCCCACTGCGCCCTCGTCCTCGCCCTCGACGTCCCCGGGGACGCCCGGCCGGATGCGGTCATCGCGGCCGTGCCCGCCCTCGGCCCGGCGGAGACAGCCCGCGAGGCGTCCGGCGTGGAACGGCTGCTGTCCCGCGCCGGATGGTGGGCCGCCCACGGCGACCGGCGCGACTCCGACGAAGATGCGCTGAACAAGGCCCTCGCCGAGGACCCCGGCCTGCTCGCCCACCTGCCGTTGACCGCCCTGCCCGAGCGGCTGGGACGCGCCCTGCCCTCGTGGGCGGGGTTGTGGCACCAGCCCGACCGCGGGCACCTCGTGGCGCGGGTGGCGCACGCCGGGCCGCCCCTGCTCGCGGTGGGCGGCCACCACGACCACTTCACCGAGGAGACCGTCGCTCTGTGGCACGCCTGGGGCGGATCCTCGGCGCGTCTGCTGCTCGGCCCCTGGGGGCACCCTCTGACCGCTGCTCCGGGGCCGGACGCGGGACCCGCCCACCGGATGAACCTCGGCGAGCTGTACGTGCGCTGGGCCCACCGTGCCCTGACCGGCGACCTCGCCCCCGGCCACCACGGCGCACTGGCGCTCGGCGGCGCCGACCTGTGGCTGCCCGCCAACGCCGAGGGAGAACCGCGCGCCCACCACACGCGCCTCCTGCACGGCTCCGCCTTCACCGCCGACCCCGCCCGGCCCGTTCGCTCCGACGACCTGACCGTCCCCGTCGACGGCCCGCCCGACCGCTGCCTGCTGGTCACACCGCCGTCACCGCGTCCACTCGACCTCGTCGGCCCCGCCAGTGTGCGGCTGCGGGCCACCGCCCACACACCGTCCGCCGACTGGGCCGCCAGGCTCGTCGCGCTCCCACCGGACGGGACCGCCGAGCGGCTCGCCGTCGGTATCGTCCGACGTGCCGAACCGGCCGGCCGGGAAGCCGCGTTCACCGTCGGACTCGGCCGACTCGCACGTCGGCTCCGGGCCGGTACCCGGCTGCGCCTGGAGATCGCCGGACACCACTTCCCGGCCCACGCCCGCAACCCCCACACCGGGGATGACCCGATGACGGCCGAACAGCTGCTCGCCTCCCGGCGCGAGGTCGACCCGGACAGCGTGGTGCTGAACCTGCCCGTCCTCCCGTCCCGTCCCGCCCCCACCGACCCCGCCGAGGAGATCCTGCGATGACGGCTCTGCCGCTGGAAGCGCTCGTCGACCCCGTCTGCGGAATCGTCCGCAAGGTCAAGCCCGTCGAGCACCCCGCGGGCGCCCCGCCCCGCTACACCGCGCTCACGGCCGAGATATCCGACGCCCGCAGACACGGCCTGTGGCCCGCCGACCGGGTCTCCCTCGGCACCACCTTCGGCGACCCCGAGCAGGCCCGCGTCGCCGCGATAGCCGAGGGAATGGAGCGCTACTGCGGCAACCGTGTGCCGCCGCCCGGCCACCCGGACGCACCCCTGCGCGCCACCGCCGCCGAACTGGCGGACAAGGGCCTGCGCCTGTACGGCCCGGCCGATCTGCCCGCCTACGCGCCCTGGCAGTACGCCCGCGCGAAGTTCCCCTACCGCTTGCTCACCGCCGACACCCCCGCGCTGTGGACACGGGGAACCGAACGACTGCCCGACGGGACCACCGCCGAGGTCTGGGCACCCGTCTCGCTCACCCACCTCAACTGGCGCCAAGGTGGCCTGTGCGAGCTGCCCCGCACCCACCACCTCAACTACGCCGGGATCGCCACCGGACAGGGCCTCGACGACGCGATCGAGCGCGGCCTGCTGGAGATCGTCGAACGCGACGCCCTGGAACTGTGGTGGCACCTGGACGGTCCGGCCCGGGGCATCGACCCGGCGAGCGTGCCCGGCCTCGCCGACGACCTCGCCGGCTCCGCGCTCGACGTCCACATCGTCGAGATGCACTCGGAGTTCGCCCCCTGCATGGCCGCCCTCGTCCACGACCCGCGCCTCGGCCTGTACGCCGCCGGGTTCGCCTGCAAGTACGATCCGGCCGAAGCCGCCCGCAAGGCCGTCCTGGAAGCCGTCCACACCTGGGTCTTCACCCAGGGCCTGACCGACCCCGACGGCTGGGTGTTCCAGGCCGTCGAGGCCGGGCTGCTCGCCCGCGGGCTGTATCTGGAGCACCGGGCCGACGGCCGCTACCTCGACGTGTGCGGCGAGCAGTTCGAGCACGTGCGGGACCTGGGAGCCCACGTGCAGGTGTGGCTGGACGAACGGATGGCGGCCGACGCCCGGCGGTTCACCGCTCCCGCGCTCGGGACGGTGTCCGTCGACGAGATCGAGCCCGGAAGCCGGAAGCGGCTGGAGAGCACGCTGCGCGGGGGCGGTCACCGTGTCATGACCTTCGACCTCACCACCGAGGACGTGGCGGAGACCGCGCTGCGCGTCGCCCGGGTCCTCGTCTCCGGACTGCTGCCCAACGCGCCCGCCGCCTTCGGCTACTTCGGCTGCCCGCGCCTTGCCGAGGCCGCCGTCGCGCGCGGATGGCGCACGACCGCGCCCAGCGCGCCGGAGGACTTCACGCTGGCGCCTCCGCCGCACATGTGAGGGCCGCCGTGGAACACCTCCGCGAGGACCGCCCGGTGGATCTCGTCGCCGCCCTCGCCCGCGCCCGCTCCGCGGAGCACCCCGGCCCCGACACGCCCGCCGGAGCACCCGTCAGGGCCTGGGCGGGCCCGCCGCGCCCGATCCCGGAGGCCGGCCCGGCGGACCTCGACCTGCTGACCCTGCTGCGTCTGTCCCTGGCGGCCGCGGACGCCTCCGGACGCCTCCGGCCCACCCCCTCCGCCGGTGCGCTGCACCCGGTGGACACCGAACTGGTCGTGGGCACCGGCTGCTCCCTGCCGCCCGGCCGCTATGGCTACGACCCGCTGCGCCACCGCGTCCACCACGTCGGCCCGCCCGTCGACGGCACGCCGCCGGGCGTGACCGCCGCACTCTCCGTCACCGCACAGCGCACGGTGTCCCACTACGGCCACCGGGCCTGGCCCCTCCTGTTGCTGGACACCGGGCACGCCGCCGCGGCGTTGTTCCTGGCGGCCCGCGTCCTGGGCGCGGGCGAACCCGACGTACGGATGGACGGACGCACCGAGAACCCCCTGGCCGTCGTACGCATCCCACCGCCCGACGGGCGGAGCCCGAGGCGCCCTGCAGAGACTGAGGACCCGCCCACCCCGGCCGACCTGCTGGCGCGCCGCAGTACCCCGCCACCGCTGCCGGGCCTTCCACCCCGCGATGCACTGCGGGCAGTCCTGGCCACCGCCGAACGAGCCGGGGGTGGTGACCTGTTGCGCTGGTGCGCCGCGGTCGGCCCGCCTCGGCCCGGCCTCATGGAACTGGCACCCGAGGGCACGACCCTGCGGCGCTATGCGTCCGGCGAGGCCCGTCCGACGCTCGCGGCCTGGGCGGCGAGCCAGGCGTGGCTCGCGGACGCCGGCGCCGTACTGCTTGCCCACGGCTGCCCCACGGACGCCGACACCGCGCGCATCCGCCGCGCCCACCTGCGAGCCGGCTTCGCCGTCCACCTGGCCCATGTCACAGCTCTGCGCCACGGGCTGGCGGCCCGGCCCGTCGGCTCCTGGCAGCAGGCGGATCTCGGCGCCGCCCTCGGCGCCGCGCCGGGCCGTGACTGGGTCGTGCACGCCCTGGCCCTCGGTACCCGCCACGCCGACGAGGAGAACTCCACATGATCGTCCACCCCGAGCTGCGCCGCGCCGCACGGCGCGCACGGCGCCCCCTGCTCGCGGCCACCCTCTTGCAGGGAGCCGTCACCCTCACGCACCTGGCGCAGGCCGCGCTGCTGGCCCTCGCGCTCGCCGGCCTGGCCCGCGGTGACACCGGCCAACTCCCGTGGCTGCTGGCCGCGGTGCTCGCCGTCGTCGCCGCCCGCGCCGGGCTCGCCCTGTGGCAGCGGCGCACCGCCACCCGCGCCGGGGCCCGGGTCAGGGTGGCACTGCGCGACGAACTCCTCGCCCACCTGGGCCGGCTGGGGCCCGCGTACCTGACCACAGCGCGGGCGGGAGCCGTCCGCACCACCCTGGTCGAGGGGGTGGAGGGCGTCGACGCCTACGTCTCCCGCTACCTGCCCCAGCTCCTGGTCACCCTCGCGGTACCACCCCTGGTCCTCGCCGTCCTCGCCGTGGTCGAACCCCGGGCCCTCCTCGGACTCGTCCCCGCCCTGCTCCTGGCCCTGCTGGGCCCGCGCGCCTGGGACCGGCTCCTCGCCACCCGCGGAAAGGAGCACTGGGACACCTACGAAGGACTGGGCGCCGACTACCTGGAGGCACTCCAGGGCATGCCCGCCCTGCGCGCCGCGGGTGCCGTCGGCCGCACCCGCGCACGCCTGGAGGAGCGGTCCGCGGCCCTGCACCGCGCGACCGTCGCCAAACTGCGCGTGTCCCTGGTCGACACCGGCATCACCGACCTCGCCATCCAGGGCGGCACCGCCGCCGCAGCGCTCCTGGCCTGCTGGTCGGCCGTCACCGGATCCACCACCGCGGCCGGCACCTATCTGGTGCTGCTGCTGGCCTCCGAGTGCTTCCGCCCGGTCCGCGACCTCGCCCGGGAATGGCACGCCGGCTACCTGGGGGTGTCGGCCGCCGACGGGCTGGCGGCCCTGCGCACGGCCGAGCCGGCGGTCCCCGACACCGCAACGGCGCCCGCGCACTGGCACACTCCGCCCGAACTCCGTTTTCACAACGTCCGGTTCACCTACGACGGTGCTCCCGCACCCGCCCTGGACGGTGTCTCCTTCACCGCGCGAGCGGGACGGACCACCGCGATCGTCGGGCCGTCCGGCGCGGGCAAGTCGACCCTGCTGGCCCTGCTCCTGCGCCATCATGACCCGCAGGAAGGGCGGATCACCCTCGACGGGCGCCCCACGACCGAGTGCGCGCTCGACTCGCTGCGGCAGGGCGTCGCCGTGGTCTCGCAGGAGACGTACCTGTTCCACGCCACCATCGCCGACAACCTGCGTCTGGCCCGGCCCGGCGCCACGGACGACGAGCTCACCCGGGCGGCGCGCGCCGCCGGGATCCACGACGAGATCGCCGTCCTCCCGGACGGCTACGCCACCGTCCTCGGCGAACGGGGCGCCACGCTCTCCGGCGGCCAGCGACAGCGGCTCGCCCTCGCCCGGGCCCTGCTGTCCGACGCCCCGGTCCTCGTTCTCGACGAGGCCACCAGCGCGGTTGACGAGCGACGCGAGGCGGACATCGTCCGGGAGCTGCCGAAGGCGGTCGGCGGGCGGACCGTCCTGGTGGTCGCCCACCGGCTCGCGGCCGTCCGGCACGCCGACCAGATCGTCGTCCTCGACGCGGGGCGGGTGGACGCCGTCGGCGACCACACCGGCCTGGTCGAGGCCGGCGGCGTCTACACCCGGCTCGTCGAGGCCGGCCGCGCCCACCGAGGGGAACTCGCCGCATGAGCACCGTCACCGGTCCCGCCGCCACCGGGGCGGACGTCCCCGCGCGGGGCGCGCTGCGCGCCCTGCTGCCCGCCCTCGCGGCACACCGCGCCATGACGGCCCGCACCTGTGCCGCCGCGCTCCTCGAACAGGGCTCCCTCGTCGCGCTGGTGACCCTGGCCGCGCATATCGTGGGCACCGCCGTCATCGAAGGACGCGCCCCCACAGCCGGCACCGTCACCGCGCTCGTCGCCCTCGTTGTGACCCGCGCCCTGATGACCTGGCGGGAGATGGACCTCTCCCACGACCTCGCCTACCGGGTGCTGGCCGCACTGCGGGTCCGCGTTTTCGACGGACTGGCCCGCAGCGCGCCCGCCCGGGTCGCCGGCCGCCGCAGCGGCGACCTCGCCGCCACCGCCATGGCCGACGTGGAGACGCTGGAGTTCTTCTACGCCCACACCACCGCCCAACTGTTCGCGTCGGGAACGGTCTTCACCGGCGGCTCGGTACTTCTGGCCCTGGTGGAGCCGTGGCTGCTGGTGGCCGTGCTGCCGGTCGCGGCCCTGCTTGCCGCGGCGCCCTTCGCCGACGCAGGCGCGCGCACGGTACGCGGCGGCCGCACCCGCACGGCCGTGGCCGCGCTGTCGGCCGACACGGTGGAGACCGTCGACGGGCTGCGCGAACTGCTTGCCTTCGGCGCTCTGGCCGGACGCCGCCGCAAGCTGGCGGAGCGGGGGCGGCAGGTGGGCGACGCCCAGCGCGCCGAGGCCACCTGGGAGGCCGTCGCCGCCGCCGTCCGCGACCTCCTCATCGTGGTCGCGGTCCTCGGCGTGGTCGCCGCGGCGGCACAGTCCGTGACCTCCGGACGGCTGCACGGTGCCTGGGCGCCGGCCGCGATGGCGCTGGCCCTGTCCGTCCTCGGCCCGGTCGCGGAGTCGGCCCGCGCCCTGAGCCAGGCCGTGGCCCTGCGCGCCGCCGCCGCCCGCGTCGACGCGGCCGTCAAGGCCCCCGCCCTCGCACCGCCGCCCACCGCACCACGCCCCCTGCCTCCCGGACCACTGGGCGTCCGGCTGCACCGAGTGAGGTTCGACTACGGCGGCGGGCCCGTGCTGGACGGCGTCGACCTCACCGTCCACCCCGGCCGGACCCTCGCCCTCGTCGGCGCCTCCGGCGCCGGCAAGTCCACCTGTGCCCATCTGCTGGCCCGCTTCTGGGACCCGTCCGCCGGTGAGGTCCAGTTGCTGCCCGCCGACGGTGATCCCGTGGACGTGAGGGAGGTGAACGACGCGGAACTGCGGCGGGCGGTGGTGCTGGTGGGACAGGACACCCCCCTCTTCCACGGCACCCTCGCCGAGAACCTGCGGCTCGCCGCGCCCGAGGCCGACGACCGGGCGCTGGCCGAGGCGGCACGACTGTGCGGCGTCGACCGGATCGCCCCCCTGGACACCCTCGTCGGCGAGCGGGGCGCCACGCTCTCCGGCGGTCAGCGGGCCCGCATCGCCCTGGCCCGCGCGCTGCTGGCCGGACCGCGCGTCCTCGTGCTCGACGAGTCCACCGCCCACCTGGACAACACCGGCGACGCCGAACTCGCCACCGCGCTGCAGGAGGAGGGCCGTACGACGGTCTTCATCGCCCACCGCCCGGCCACCATCCGCCGCGCCGACCGCATCGCAGTTCTGGAGGACGGCCTCATCACGGAAGAGGGAACCTGGGAGGAACTCACAAGCATCCCCGGCAGCGCGCTCAACCGCGTCCTCAGCAGCACCACCCCCTCCTGAGCACGGGACTTCACCCCGGGAACCGGACCAGTGACGCTTAGGGGCGGGTGCACCTGGAAACGACTACTCCCGAACGATCGTCGCGTCGGCGGTCGACCGGCACCGGGAGGGGTCTCACGTGGACGCACCCTTGTATCTGAGGCCCAGGGTGGAGCCGCCGCTCGCCGCACTGCTGACGGACCGGCCCTTCCTGCACTCGCTCGCCGACGCGCTGGGGTCGCCGCTCAACGTGCTGCTCCCCGAGGCCGTGGCCGAGAACGCCGCCCGCTTCCGTGCCGTCTACCGCCGCCACCATCTCACCGGGCGGGTGTACTTCGCGCACAAGGCGAACCGGTCCAGCGCCCTGCTGCGGCGACTGGCGGCGGAGGACCCGGTCACCGTCGGCGTCGACGTCGCCTCCACGGAGGAGCTGAGGCACGCACTGGGGTGTGGGTTCACCGGCGACCGCATCATGGCCACCGGACCCAAGGACGCCGCGTTCCTCTGGCTGGCCGCGCGCGTCGGAGCCACGGTCAACCTGGACTCGCCCGGGGAACTGGAACGTCTCTCCGGACTGGTGCGCGCGCACGGGCTCGGCCGCGTCACCGTGCTGGTACGCCTGTCGGGGTTCGAGCACGCCACCGGCCACGGGGGAGCGGGCACCCGGCTGCTCTCCCGGCGCAGCCGCTTCGGCACCCCGGTATGTGACACGGAGGAGCTGCTGTCGGCGCTCGAACGCAACACCGACACCGTGGAGTTCGCCGGCGCCGCCTACCACCTCGACACCACCGGCGTGGAGGAGAAGGCACGGGCGCTGGAGCAGTGCGTGCTGTTCATGGACGAATGCCGGGCGCGGGGACTCGCGCCGCGCGCCCTCGACATCGGGGGCGGATTCGGTGTCGGCTACGTCGCCGAGGCGGAGGAATGGGAGCGGTGGACCACCGCGCTGACCGAGGCGGTGCTCGGTGTCCGCCCGCCGTTGACCTGGCGCGGTCACGGATACGGGCTGCGCAACGAGGGCGGCACGGTGCGTGGTGCCGCCGCGCTGTACCCCGCGTACCGCCCCACCGCCGGCCCCGGTTACCTCGACGAGCTTCTCTCCCTGCCTGCGCCGGTGCTGGGCCGCCCGCCCGCCACCCTCCTGCTGGAGCACCTCCACGACCTGTACATCGAACCCGGCCGCTCCCTGGTCGACCAGTGCGGGCTGTCGCTCGCCCGCGTGCTGGACGTACGGCCCGCGGACATGGACGCCGGGCAGTACCTGGTGCATCTCGCCATGAACGCGGGTGACATGAGCCTGGAGGAGCACGGGGTCCTGGTGGACCCCGTCCTGCTGCCGCGCGGCGAAGCGGCGTCGGGTGACGAGGAACCGGTCGGCGTCTACCTCACCGGCAATCTGTGCCTGGAAGGCGATCTCATCACCCGCCGCCTGGTCTTCCTGCCCCGGCTGCCGCGGGCGGGGGATCTGCTGGCCTTCGCCAACACCACCGGATACGCCATGGACTTCCACGCCCACCACGCGCAGCGCCAGCCCGTCGCGCGGACGGTGGCGGTGGAGCGGCGGGGTGACTCCTGGCACTGGTGCCCGGACGAGGACTACTGGCCGATCACACCCATGGGGGGAACAGCCGGATGAGGTACGACAGCATCACCGAGGCCATAGGCAACACGCCTCTGGTGCGCATCGATCCCGCCGTGCACGGTCTGCGCAACATCGACCTCTATGCCAAGCTGGAGATGCTCAATCCGTTCGGGTCCGTCAAGGACCGGCCCGCCTGGCACATGGTCCGGCCCCACCTGGAGGCTGACACCGACCGTGACGGGACGGTCGTGGAGCTTTCCAGCGGCAACACGGCCAAGGCACTGGCCCTGTTGGCCGGTATGCGCGGAGCGAGGTTCAAGAGCGTCACCAACCGCATGCGCGTACCCGAGATCAAGGAGCTACTGCTGCTCATCGGCGCCGAGATCGAGGAACTTCCCGGGCGTAGCGAGTGCCTTGATCCGACCGACACGGACGACCCGCTGACGCACTTCCACCGGGCGCTCTCCGACCCGGGGAGTACGTACCTGCACACCGACCAGTACTTCAACCCGCGCAATGTCGAGGCCCACGCGGAGGGTACCGGTCCCGAGATAGTGAAGGACCTGGACGGCCGGGTGCCGGACTGGTTCATCGCCTGCGTGGGCACGGCGGGTTCGTCGACCGGTGTCGCCAGGGTCCTGCGCGAGCACGACCCGCGCGTGAGGGTCCTCGGCCTGGTCGCCCACAAGTCGGACTTCATACCGGGCATCCGCACCATCGACGAGGTCCACCAGGTCGGCCTGTTCGACCCGGCGACGTACGACACCATCGAGTCGGTGACCTCGGACGAGGCCATCGACGGGATGATCACCCTGATCCGCCGCTGCGGAATGCTGAGCGGACCGACCGGCGGCGCCGCCTACCAGGGGGCGGTGCGGCAGCTGCGGTACGCCGACGCCGAGCTGGACGGGACGGGGCAGCGCCGGACGGCGGTGTTCATCGTGTGCGACCGGGCCGAGAGCTACCTCAGCTACGTGCGTCAGCGACGCCCCCAGCTCCTGGGCCGGACCGACCGCGGGCACTCCGCGGCGGCCGTCACCGACGCCGAGGCCCGCGCGGAGGCCCGCGCCATCGACGTGGACGACGCCCGGCGCTGGTCTGCCGAGGGTGACCCCCGGCCCCTCGTCGTCGACCTGCGCAGCCCGCACGCCTACGCCGCCCTGCACATCGAGGGCTCGGTGAACATCGTCGACGAGGTGTTCGAGGACCTGCTCCGCGGCGGGCTCCCCTTCAGCAAACGCACACCCGTGCTGCTGGCCTGTCCCGTCGGCGAGAAGTCACTGCGCTACGCTGCCGCGCTGTCCCGGATGGGCCACCCGGACGTCCGCAGTCTGGCCGGCGGGATCGTCGCCTGGCGGGACGCGGGCGCACCGCTGGTACGCGAATGAGCCCGGCGCGCCCGCTTCCCGCCGTGGAGCCCGAAAACCCGCTCTGGCAGCAGGAAGTGAGGGAACAGTTCCCCATCGTCACCGCGCATCCGGAGCTGGCATACCTCGACAGCGCGGCCACGTCACAGAAGCCACGTGCCGTACTGGAGGCCGTCCAGACGTACCTCACGACGTCGAACGCCAACGCCGGCCGCGGCACCTACCCCTGGGCCAACCGGACCACGGAACTCGTGGAATCGACTCGGGAGCGGGTCAAGGAGTTCCTCCACGACCCCGAACCGGGCCGCTCCGGCGTCCACTTCACCAGCGGCACCACCGAGGGTCTGCGTACCGTCGCCTGTGACTGGCTCGTGTCGTACCTCAGGGACGGGGACGAGATCCTCGTGCCGTACGCAGACCACCGGGCCAATCTCGACCCCTGGCTCGAGGCCCGCCGGCTGCTGGCCGAGCGCGGTGTCGAGGTCCGCGTACGGGCGCTGCCGTACCAGGCGGTCTCCGGCGACTACGACCACCGGGCCCTGGCCGAGGCCATCGGCCCGTGGACCCGCTTCGTGGCCGCCACCCACGTCCACCACGTCTACGGCGGCGACATGAACGTGCACCGCATCCGCGAAGCGGTCGGCCCGGACGTGCCGATCTGCCTGGACGCGGCACAGAGCGTCGGTCATCTGCCCGTGCACCTCGACGATCCGTCGCTGGACGTGGACTTCGTGGTCTTCTCCGGGCACAAGGCGATGGCCCTGCCCGGCTCGGGCGCGGTGTGGGCGCGCAACGCGCGGGGGCCCGTGTTCCGGCCGGGCGGCTGGCAGGGCACGCCCAACACGGTGGGCATCGTGTCGCTGCGGGCCGCGCTCGACTGGCTCGACGCGGCCGGAGTCGAGCGGATCGCGCGCTGGACGACCACGCTCACCACCCGGCTGACGGACCGGCTCGGACAACTCGGCCCGTACGAGGTCCTCGGCTGCCCGGCGAGCCTGGCCGCCGACTCCCCACTGCCCGCGGCCCAGCGCCGCCACGGCATCGTCACCTTCCGCCACCGCGACATCCCGTCCGACGACCTCGGGTTCATCCTCTTCAGCCACGGTTTCATGGTGCGTGCCGACAGCCTCTGCCAGGCCGGCACCGACGAGCGGGACGGATCCGTACGGGTGAGCCTGCATGCCTACAACACGACAGAGGAGATCGACCGCCTGCTGACCGTCCTCGCGTCGTTGACGTAAACGGCAACTGATAACCGTTTCCACCTGTAGATTCGTCCGTGCCCACGGATGGACGAGAGACGGATGAGGTGGCGCGAGCGATGGGCGTGAGCATGGGGACGGCCAGGGCATGGGTGGAGCGCTGGGAAAGGCAGCAGGAACGGTACGCGGTGGACCGCGAGGAGCGGTTCACCGTGATCGCGGACGTCGTCGAGCACATCACCGCCGGCCGTGCCCACCCTCTCCTGCTCGACCTGGGATGCGGTCCCGGCTCTCTGGCCGCCAGGCTCGCCGCCCGTTTCCCGCACGCGGAGATCGTCGCCGCCGACATGGACCCCCTGCTGCTGGAGCTGGGGCGCACCCACCACGCCGACGCCGCCCGCTACGTCGACACCGTCATCGGTGAGGAGGGCTGGACCCGGGCCCTCGGACTGCGACGTCCCCTGGACGCCGCCCTCTCGACGACCGCGCTGCACTACCTGCCCGAGTCGGCGCTGCTGCGCACGTACCGCTCCCTCGCGTCCCTGCTCCGCCCCGGCGGCGTCCTCGTCAACGGAGACCACTTCCCGCCGGGTGCGGCACCGTGCGCGGACCTCACCGCCCATGTGGGCCGGCGCAGGGCGGAGCGTACGGGCGGTCGCGCACAGGAGGACTGGCGGTCCTGGTGGGACGCTGCGGCCCGCGATCCCGAACTGGCCGACCTGCTCGACGAACGCAGTCGGCGCCAGGCGGCCCGGGCCGGGAGCAGGGGCGACGAGCAGGTCACGGTGAGCTGCCACGCCGCACTGCTGCGCCGGGCCGGCTTCGCCCACGTCGCGCCGGTCTGGCAGTTCGGCGACAGCACCGTCCTGGTGGCGATCATGGGCGACACGCGCGGACTCCCCGCTCCCGTCGGGACCTGAAGTCAGCAGCGGGAGAAAGCCGCTTGAGACCGTTGCGGAGAACGGTGAAGCCGAAGCACTTCACAGAGCCAGACTCATCAGGATCTCGTCCCGGTCGTCACCGGGTGCCACGCGGAGCGCGCCCGGCCACCTGCCGATCTCCGTCCAGCCCGCTTTGCGGTAGAACTCCTCCAGTCCCAGACCGGACCGTACGGCGAGCTGCAGCCGCTCCAGCCCCATCTCGTCGCGCGCGACGCCCTGGGCGCGTCGCATCAGCGCAGCACCGATGCCCAGGCCACGGAAGTGCGCATGTGTCTGGACGTGGTTCACCACGCCGCAGTGCGCCACGAGGGGATGTGGCTCGCGGCGAAGCAGCAGCCAGCCCGCGAGCGCGCCGTCCACGGTCGCCAGGAGGAGCCTGCTGTGCTCAGGGGACAGTCCACGAGTGATTCTCCCGACCGCCGGGCGGAGCGCCGCCTCGGTCACCGGCGGGAGCGGGCAGTCCATGGGGACGACGGCCCCTCCGGCGTTGACGACTGCCGTCCAGCACGCGGTGAGGTCCCGTCGGACGGCTGCGGTGGCGTCATGGGGTCGGCTGAGTTGTGCGATCACGGGAGTAGGTGACACCTCAGGCGCTGTCATACCCGGTAGCTTGCCAGGCGCGCGATTCCGAGTGCGCCGTCCGCTGCCCCTGTCAGCGTTCCTCGTACGGGTCCGACGGCTCCGCGACCCGTTCGACGGTCGTGGCGTCCAGCACCGGGGGCCAGGCCGAGGGGGAACCCAGTTCGCCCTCGGGACGCCACGTGCCCGTCACGGTCACCCATGTGTCGGTCTCCGGGGCGTCCGGCCCGCGGATCTCCACCTTGGTCGTCGTGGCGTCGGCCGCGCAGCACGCGACCCGCAGCCGGGTCACGTACCAGGCGCCGCCGTCCCCGGGTGTGACAAACCCGGTCAGCCGGACCGTGCGGCCCCTGAGCGAGTACCCGCTGTCGTAGACGGCCCGGGAACCGAACTGGCTCACACTCAGGTCCACCGGGTCCCCCGCGGGCAGAGCGGGGAAGGTGCCGACGCTCTCCGCGGCCCGTCCGGCCTCGTCGCGGGCGGCGCTGTACGAACCGAGTGCGGGTGGCGGGAAGAGGAGCAGCGCGGCGGCGGGCAGCACGAGCAGCCACGCCACCCGAGGGCTGCCCTCGTGGGAGTGGAAGTGGTCGTGCCCCTCCGCGACCAGGTGCGCGCCGCGGTCGGCGGCGTCGGTGCCG
The DNA here is from genome assembly GCF_042749965.1 of Streptomyces sp. NPDC059454. Taxonomy (NCBI): domain Bacteria; kingdom Bacillati; phylum Actinomycetota; class Actinomycetes; order Kitasatosporales; family Streptomycetaceae; genus Streptomyces; species Streptomyces sp. NPDC059454. Next base: position 38,726 of record NZ_JBHYVC010000017.1, read on the forward strand.
TACCGTGCCGCTCGCGCGGTCAGCACCGCACGCACCAGACCGAGCAGCCCCAGCAGCGCGCCGGAGGCCACCAGGTAGGGCCGCAGTCCGCCCTGCACGTACCGCAGGTACAGGTCGCTGAACAAGGCGATCCGCAGCGCCGCGGCACCGACCAGCATCAGCAGGACGGCGGGACCATACCGCCTCACAGCACCCACCACCCCACGAGGACACTGCTGACCACGGCGACCACCCAGGTCGCGGACGAGAACCGGACGGCGAACGAACGCCCGAAGGTGCCCGTCTGCAGCGCGAACAGCTTGAGGTCGACCATCGGGCCGACCACCATGAACGCCAGTTGCGCGACAGGCCCGAACTGGCTCAGCGACGCCGCCACGAACGCGTCCGCCTCGCTGCACACGCACAGCACGACGGCGAGGACGGCCAGCAGGAGCACCGAGACCCAGATGGACACTGTGAAGACGTCCAGCAGGGACCGCGGCACCGTGATGTTGAAGGTGGCCGCTGCCGCCGAACCCAGCACCAGGAAACCCCCGGCGTGCAGGAAGTCGTGCTGGATCCCCGCCATGAACGACCCCGCGCGGGAAGTCCCCGGTCCGGCCGACGGCGCTTTGGGCAGCCGCAGCCACCCACTGCGGCCGAAGCGCGCCCACAGCCAGCCCATCGCGACGGCGGTACCGAGCGAGGCGGCGAACCGGGCCACCACCATCTGCGGGTGACCGGGGAACGCCAGGGAGGTGGCGACGAGAACGACGGGGTTGATTGCGGGGGCGGAGAGCAGGAACGCGAGTGCGGCGGCCGGTGCGACGCCGCGCCGCATCAAGCTGCCGGCCACCGGCACCGACGCACACTCGCATCCGGGCAGCACCACGCCCGCGGCGCCCGCGACGGGTACGGCGAGGGCTTGGCTGCGCGGCAACAGCCGGGTGAAGACGCGCTCGGGCACGAAGGCACCGATGGCCGCTGAGACCAGCGCGCCGAGCAGGAGGAACGGGATGCCCTGGACGACGACGGCGGTGAACACCGTCCACCAGGCAGCGACGGGCGGAGTGTAGAGGTCGAGCGCGAGTGCGGGGCCGAGGAGACCGGCGACCGTGACGACGGTGACGAGTGCGGATCCGCCGAGGACGACATACACGACCGTCCGCGCGACGAGGCGTACGGCATCGGTGAGCCCGCCTCGCACCAACGCGTGATTCCTGGTGTTCACACCACTCGGCCTCACCGCACGATCACCCGAACGCACCGCCCACAGGAAGTTGCGGGCGGCTACCACGCGGTGCCCGCCCGGAGCAGCTTAGCGAGACACGGGCGTGGTGCCGGAGCGTCCTTCGCACGGTGGGGGGTTGGGCGAGCGTGATGGACGGGAACCCACGCCGCAGGCCGGGCGTGAAACGCCGCTCAGGCGTCCTGTCCGGCCGGGTTCTGCGCGGTCGGGCCGACGCGGCAGCGGTCGCAGACGCCGGTCAGTTCAATGGTGTGTTCCACCTCGGTGAATCCCCTGGTCTCGGCCAGGTTGTCCGCCCAGCGTTCCACGGGGTCCGCGTCGACCGCCGTGCTGGAGCCGCAATCGCGGCAGACGAGGTAGTGACGGTGCCCGTCGGCGGGCCGCGGGCGATAGAGGCGTTCCCCGGTCCTGTCCCGCACGACGTCGACCTGCCCTGAGCGGTTCAGGGCGTGCAGGGTCCGGTAGACCGTGGTCAGGCCGACGGTGATGCCCTTGGCTTCGAGGGCCTCGTGCAGTTCCTGTGTGGAGGTGAAGCCGGCGCGCTCGTACAGGGCGCTCAGCACGGCCATCCGCTGCCGTGTCGGGCGCCAGAGGGCTGGTGACTGCGTTGCCGGTGCGTCGCGCAGGACGCCCACCTCCCAACGTGGGGGTCGGTTTCAACGACGGAACGTCCTCGCGTGGACCGGGCGTCTCTGGTGGCGCAGCGAGGTATCGCGCATGGTAATCATTTCCAATATAGAGTCAAAGAGGTTGCGGTCCTGGGGGGTTGGTCCTGCTCGTCCGCTTCATCGACAGCGTGTCGTCCGCCGCCCAGGCCGGCGCGGGCATAGGCATCGCCCGCAACGCCCTGGAACGGCTCGGCGTCGTTTTCGACGAACCGCCGTTCCCGCAGACCGCCGAGCCGAAGACACCCCGCGACGCGAGCGTGGAGTTCACCGGCGTCGGCTTCCGCTACGGCGTCGGAACGGCCGACGGAGCTTCGGCACGTCCGGTCCTGAACGACGTGACCTTCCGCCTGGCCGAGCGCGGTATGACGGCCCTGGTGGGGCCCTCCGGCGCCGGCAAGACCACGGTTGCCGCGCTGATCGCCCGCTTCCGGGACACCACGGAGGGCACCGTCCGCATCGGCGGCGTCGGCGTCCGTGGGATCGCCGCCGACGACCTGGCTGCCCATGTCTCCCTCGGACGGGACCACTCCGGAGATGACCGAGCGGATCATCGCGGCCGGCACCGCCGCCTATGGCGGCGTGGTGTCCCGAACGGTCGAGGACATTCGTGCGGGGCTCCTGGAGAAGGCCGTCGTCTCCCGGAAGGTTCCGCTGCCCGCCGGACCACCCATGGACTTCCCCGCGACCTATCTCGCGGGCCGCCGGGCCAACACCCTTGTTCGCTCCTACCTGCTGGATCTCGGCGGCTATCGGGCAGCCGGGTTCAGCCCGGAGATCGTCCTGGAGGCCGGGGAGAACGGCAGCGTCAGCACCCAGCCGCTCGCCGGCGCCCGCGCCCGCGGTACGGACCCGGCGGAGAACGAGTGCCTACGCGCGGAACTGCCAACCGACCCCAAGGAGATACACGAGCACGCCGTGTCCGTACGCCTGGCCTGGGACGAGATGGCCGTGGTGTGCCGGCCCGATTCCGTGGCGGTCGAGGAGTCCATGGCGGTCCGGCCGCGCGGTTCGGTACAGCGCCTCGCCTCGCGGGTGACAGGCCGGCTGCGGCCCGACGAGGGACCGTGGGACGCCTTCGCCTCCCTCTTCCCGCGATCGCCGTTACCGGTGTCTCCGAGCGCTCCGCCCTCCGGACCCTGGCCCGCCACGAGGAGGGACCCTGCGGCCTGTACGGCGACCGGTCTTCCGGGGGAGCACCGGCGGCGCTCTCGACGCGGCCCTCGTCCTGCGCACCCTCATCGGTAGGGGCGAGGAGACGTACCTGCGCGCGGGCGCGGGAGTTACCGCCCAGTCCAGCCCCGAACGCGAGATCGAGGAAACCTCCGAGAAGCTCTGAAGCGTCGCCCCGCATCTGAGGTTTGCCGTTCAGTAGGTCCCGGAGCCGACTGTGCACACCGTGACCCGTGGAACGAATTCTCCGGTATGGCATCGGAAATCATTATCGGCAGCACGCTGTGCAATTAACCTGTTTGCCGATGTGTGTTCTCCAGGGCAGCGTTGTCCGCGAGGGTAGAAAACGGGAAGGATACTGGAAGCTGCCGTCGCGAATGGGCGGTGGTCTGAATTCATGGAGATGAGTGAAGTGGCGACATCCCTGCAACATCAGCCGCATTCAGGGCACGACCATGCGCACGGCGAGGGCTGCGGCCACGTGGCAGTCCCTCACGATGATCACGTCGACTACGTGCACGATGGGCATCTGCACCGTGAGCACGACGGCCACGCGGATGAGTGCGAGGTGGGCGAGCACCGTGAGCACGCCGAACACGCCCACGCGCACGGTGAGGGCTGTGGGCACGTGGCGGTCCCTCACGGTGACCACATGGACTACGTGCACGACGGCCACCGTCACGCGGCTCACGAGGGCCACTGGGACGACCACTGACTGTTTCACGGACACCCCTCCCAGAAATAAAGAATGCACCCCTGCTCCTAGGGGTGCATTCTGTGCGCTTTCGAATTTCCCGCAGAAAGGCTTGCGCAGGGGGTGAGTGGTCGCTTCTCACCGGCTCGAGTACGGAAGGAGCGCCATCTCACGGGCGTTCTTGATCGCCGTGGCGATCCGTCGTTGCTGCCGGGCCGTGACGCGGGTGACACGGCGGCTGCGAATCTTGCCGCGGTCGGAGATGAACTTCCGCAGCAGATCGGTGTTCTTGTAGTCGACGTAGGTGATCCCGGCCGCGTCCAGCGGGTTGGGACGGGACTTCAGCGGCTTGCGGGGGCCTTGGCGGGGGGCATGGTGCTCCTTCTGTGGTGGGGCGGATGGGGCCCGTTCTACGCAACGGGGTCGAGCAGAGAGCCGAACGCGGCCGGGAGTTGTTTCCACGCATCGGGGCCTGCGGTGTACTCGGCGTCGGTGAGCAGGCAGGACTCCAGCATCCGCGCGAGTCCGTCACGGTCCAGGCCGGGCGAGGTGAAGACGAGGTGCTGGCAGCGGTCCCCGTGTTCGGGGTGCCAGTCCAGCGCGGCAGCCGCTCGGCGCACGGGTGGGACCATTTCCCAGGCGGCGTCCGGCAGGGCGGCGAGCCACGGGCCGGCGCTCTCCACGCACAGGGCTCCGCCCGCGGCGTCCCAGGCGAGCAGGGTGTCGGGGCGGTCGGCGAGCCAGAACCGTCCGCGGCTGCGGGGCGCGGCGCAGCAGAGGTCTTCCAGCGCCTGGTAGAGGCGTTCGGGGTGGAACGGGCGGTGCCGACGCCAGACGAATGTGGTGACGCCTGCCTCGTCGGCTTCCTGGGGGAGCAGGGCGCAGGCGGGGTGCTGGGCTGCGGCGGCCGCTTCGGCGTCGAAGCCGGCGAAGGCCAGCCGGGCGAGCTCCGGAGAGCCGGCGCTCACCACGAACGGAGAACTGGAGGGAGGACAGGAACCGTGCGCGCAGCCCGTGCCTCGACCGCGTCCGTCACCGCCGCCCTGCACGACGTGGCGGGACTCGGCGGCTTCTTCGCCCTGCACGTCGGCGGACGGGACGACGGTTGGCATCCGATCGCCCGTTCCTACGCGGCGGATTTCACCGACCTAGCCGAAGCCGTCGCACGCCGCCACCGCACCCGGGAACCGCGCGTCGACGTCTCCATCGCCCACCTCGGCCACGCCGCCCGCCTCTGGTCACCGGCCCTGGCCTGCGTCGTCCTGCACGGGATCGTCCCCGACCTGGAGGGGCTGGAGCGGGCCGACGACGGGCCGGCCCTCCGGGCGCCCCGCCCGGCCGGCTGGTACGCCGACCGGCTCGACGACGGCCCCGCCCGCGCCCTGTACCAGCAGGTGACCCGTCACCTGTCGGCACTGGCCGACGGACTGCGCGTCAAGGTCGCCCCGCGTCTGCTGGACGGCAACTCGGCGTCGGCGCTCGCCGGGGCGGCCCACGCCCTGCTCGCGCTCCGTCCCGCCGTACGCGGGCCGCTCACCGACCTCACGATCGCACTGCTGGGCACCGGGCGCCTGGCGGGCACCGGAGTGCTCACCGGCCCTGACCTCGCGTTCCGCCGTCGAAGCTGCTGCCTCTACTACCGCGCGCCGAACGGCTCGAAGTGCGGTGACTGCGGGCTGGTCGGCGGCGTACGCCACGGAGCCCTGCGATGAGGTACATCCGTTCCGGGCTGTGCCGCTCACCGGGCCGGAAGCCGTGCGCCCGGCCCGGTAAGCCGGGGGTCAGGAGAGGGACAGCTCGTCACGGACGGTGCGGGCGGCGGCCACCAGGTGTTCGAGCGAGGCCCGGGTCTCGGGCCAGGCGCGGGTCTTCAAACCGCAGTCGGGGTTGACCCAGAGCCGTTCGGCGGGGATGGCCTTGAGGCCGGTGCGCAGCAGTTCCGCGGCCTCGTCGGTGCTCGGGACGCGCGGGGAGTGGATGTCGTACACGCCGGGTCCGGCCTCGCGCGGGTAGCCGTGGGCGGCGAGTTCACGGGCGACCTGCATGCGGGAGCGGGCCGCCTCCAGGCTGATGACGTCGGCGTCGAGGTCATCGATGGCCTGGACGATGTCGCCGAACTCGGCGTAGCACATGCGGGTGTGGATCTGGGTGTCCGGACGGACGCCGGACGTGGTGAGCCGGAAGGCTTCGGTGGCCCAGGCCAGGTATCCGGCCCGATCGGCGGTGCGCATGGCAGGGCGAGCTCCGGCGCCGTGTCTCGGCTGCGCTGTGCCACGACCTTGTCCTCAGGGGCGGGTCACCGGCCCGAGCCCGGGCGAGGTTCCTTGCCCTGTCCCGGCAACAGCCGCAGGGCGAAGACAGAGCCGTCGGCGTGGACGGAGACCGGACCGCCCCAGTCCTTGTCGAAGGTGAGGCGGGGGCGGACGTGGCGGCTCGCGTGGACGAGGGCGCGGTACTCCTCGATGTCGCCCCTGGCGAGGAGTCGGAAGACCTCCTCGTCCACGCCGGAGAACGCCTCGACGCGGGGGCCGTTGAGGCGGAAGACGTGGTCGGTGCCGACGTACTCGTTGCCGAGGAGGGTGTGGACGGCGTCCTGGATGCTCATGCTGGCCGCGTGTTCGAGGCCGGTGAAGCGTTTGCGGCCCTGCCGGTCGGTCAGGTGGCGGGCCGTGGCGTGACCGGAGCCGGTGAAAGCCATGAGGCTCGCCGCGGTGGTGTGGGCCAGGGACTCCTGGAACCAGGCGTAGTCCTTCGGCTGCACGTGGCAGCCCCGTACGGGCTCCGGTGCCACCAGGCCCTCGGCCGGCGGGTGGATGTCCGGCATCACGTTCGCCTGGAACGGCGGGGCGTTCCGGTTCACTCCCCGCCCTTCTGCCGGGGACAGCCGCCCACCACTGCCCGGTGCCTGGAGGGCGTGGACGGTCATCGTGCCGCCGTCCGTCGGGAGCTGCGTGCTGAACAGCAGGCTGGGGGTCTCGTTCCACGCGCCGATGTGGACCGCTTCGGCGTGGGCCGAGGCGGAGGCCAGTTGCTCGGCGGAGGTGGCGGAGTCGCTGTGGTTGCCCTTGCAGGCGAGGGGGATGGCAAGGGACGGCTCGCCCGGCCGCCAGACCTCGGCGAAGTACTGGGGACGATAGCGGTACTTCACCTTCTCGCCCTTGTCCCTGCTGGTGAGGGCCCAGCCTGCGCGTAACGCCGTGTCGGCGGGGACGATCGTCACCGAATGGTCGGGAAAACGGCTGCGCAGCATGTGCTCGGTGAGCGTGAGCGTGAGCGCGAAGCCGATGCCGAGCTCGCCGGACTGCAGCGACTTGTAGTGGTCCGCGATGCGGTGGCCTTCGTCGGTGAGGCCGAGGAAGGAGTCACGACCGCCGGACAGGGCCTGGGCGTACTTGAGTGCGCCCCAGTGCTCAGCCAGCCCCCGGCCCGCACCACGCCACGACAGGGCAGTGGCCCGGGCGAGGGTGTGGAGCACGTCCCAGAGGGTCACTTTGAACTGCCGGGGCAGCTCCGTCGGCAGGATCGGGACGAGGGCGGGCTTCCGGCGGAGCGGCTCGTTCTCGTTCTCCTTGCGCTTCTCGTCGTCCGCCGCGATGGCGGCCTTCACCTTTCCGACGAGCGCGTCATCGGAGTGCACGGAGACGTTCGAGGGCTGAGTCAGGTCCTGGAGCACTTCCTCGGTCGGCTTCAACAGCTCTCCTTCACGGTGTGCGCGGGCGGTTCGCCATCGGGCTAGACCGTATGGAAGGGAGGAGCGGCGCACGCGAGTGCGCAGGGGCGTGTGACTTTGGCTTCGTGCCGGGCGGGCTGGCGTGGGCGCCTTGGACCCGCCTCGCTCGCGAGTTCCGCGCTGCCGAGGGGCCTTGGTCGGGTGGCAGGCAGCGAGCTGGCTTCCGAGGCGGCCGAGCGTCGACCGGCTGATGGCCGAAGGAGCCGTGTTCCGTGAACCGGAGCGATGCCGTGCTCGGCAGGGCGGTGGTGTGCGTGCGTACGTCGTCCGTGTGTGCAGAGTGGTCTCCCGCTTACCTGATAGATCATCAGGTAAGTCAGCATTCGGTCAGCATGAGTCCCCGCGCGTTCCGGGACGGTCGCCCCAACAGGCGCCGGTGCGAAGGGAAACCCCAGGCAGGAAGCCGTCCAGCCAGGCCGGAGCGATGTTCCTCACAAACATCGGACGGGCGTGTCGGTGTAAAGTCGAGACCGCCCTTGACCTGCACAAAGCAGGCAGGGAGCCGTCTTAGAGGAGTCCACAGTGCTGCGCACTCTGTTCAAGTCCAAGATCCACCGAGCCACCGTCACCCAGGCCGACCTGCACTACGTGGGATCCGTGACGATCGACGCCGAGCTGCTCGACGCGGCCGATCTGCTGCCCGGTGAGTTGGTGCACATCGTCGACATCACCAACGGGGCCCGGCTGGAGACGTACGTCATCGAGGGCGAGCGCGGGTCCGGGGTGATCGGGATCAACGGGGCCGCCGCCCATCTCGTCCGGCCCGGTGATCTGGTGATCATCATCAGTTACGCTCAGGTGACCGACGCCGAGGCGCGGGCGCTGGAACCCCGGGTGGTGCACGTGGACGGCGACAACCGCATCGTGGCCCTGGGGGCCGACCCGTCCGAGCCGGTGCCGGGGTCGGACCAGGAGTGCAGCCCGGGGGCCGTCACCAGGGCCTGACCGGGGCGGACCGAGGCAGGAGCGTGACGGTGGCCATGGGTGACATCGAGATTCGTGACGACCGGGCGGCGGGCCGGCTCGAGGCAGTGGCGGACGGCGAGGTCGTCGGGCGGATCGAGTACTTCCCGCTCGACACCCCGGGGCGCGCGCTCGTGCCCGTGCACACCGTCGTCGGGCCCGCCCACGAGGGCAAGGGCATCGCGGGCTCCCTCGCCCGTGAGCTCTACGCCGTCGCCGCCCGCGAGGACGGCGCCGTCGTCCCGCTCTGCCCGTACGTCGCCAAGTGGGCCGAGCGCCACCCCGACCAGGCCCCGGCGGCCGGGCCGGAGCTGATCCGGGCGGCGAAGGAGTGGCTGGCGGCGCACCCCGAGCGGTTCTGAGGTCCACGTGCTCGCGCTGCTGCACACCTCACCCGTCCACGTGCCCGTCTTCGACGCGCTGCGCGACGAGACCCATCCCGGGCTGGAGCTGCGGCACCTGGTCGCCGAGGACCTGTTGGAGCGTGCCCGCGCCGACGGCCCCGCGGCGGTCGCCGACGACGTACGGGCGAGGGTGCGTGAGGCCGTCGACCGTGGCGCCCGGGCCGTGCTGTGCACCTGCTCGACCATCGGCGGGGTCGCGGAGGCGGCCGCCGCCGGGGCCGGTGTCCCCGTGCTGCGGGTCGACCGGCCGATGGCGGCCGAGGCCGTGGCGGCCGGGCCGCGTGTCGTCGTCCTCGCCGCCCTGGAGAGCACGCTTCGGCCGACGGTGGCGTTGATCGAGGAGGAGGCCCGTCGCGCCGGGCGGTCCGCCGAGGTGAGGACCGTACTGGTCCGAGGTGCCTGGGAGTGTTTCGAGGCGGGCGATCCGGCCGGGTACGTCCGCCGGGTCGCCGAGGCCGCGGACGCGGTCACCGGTGCGGATGTCATCGTCCTCGCCCAGGCGTCCATGGCCCCGGCCGGAACACTCACCGCCACGCCGGTGCCCGTGCTGTCCAGTCCCCGTGCGGGACTCGCGGCGGCGGCCCGCCTGTGCCGGAAGGGCCCCGGCGGGGCCGCGCCGGACCGGGAGGCGCTCCGGCCGGAGGCGTGAGACTTCGCCGGCACGTGTCATGCGGACGGACGCGTGCGCCGCACACGGACCCTTCGATGCAACCTTCGGGTTGTATGTACTGCCGAGATGTGCAATCGTTCAGTTGCATACTGATGGGCGATGGAGGTACACCGTGAACAACGCCACCCACACCGACGCGGAGCTGGCCGAGCTCGACCGGATCGCGCGGCAGATCGACATCGACGCCCCCGCCGAGCGGGTATGGGAGCTGGTCGTACGGCCCGGCTGGTACATCAATGACGGAGTGGTCGAGGCCGAGCCGGACCTGCGCCACGAGGGCGAGGTGACCGTGGTGCGCCATCCGTCGCTGGGCGAGTTCCGGTTCCGGACGGTGGAGCTGGACAAGCCGCGCTACGCGGCGTTCCGCTGGATCGGCACCCCGCACCGGGACGGCTCGACGCCCTCGACCCTGGTCGAGTTCTGGATCGACGAGAGGGACGGCGGCGGGGTGACCCTGCGCGTCGTGGAGAGCGGGTTCTCCGGTCTCGCCGACGACCCGGCGGCGTGGCTGAAGGAGCGCGAGGGCAACGACAAGGGCTGGCTCGCCGAGCTGGCGGCCGCGAAGACGTTCGTCGAGAAGAACGCGTCGGCCCCGGCGGGGCGGCTGTGACCGCTTCCGCTCTTCCCGTCATGTGCGCCGCGCTCGGCGACGCCACGCGCTGGGAGATACTCACCCGGCTCGGCGAGGGCCCCATGTCGGCGTCCGCGCTGGCCAGGGTCCTGCCGGTGAGCCGGCAGGCGATCGGCAAGCACCTGGAGGTGCTGCGCGAGGTCGGGCTGGTCGAGTCCGAGCAGCGCGGGCGTGAGGTCGTGTACCTCGCTGTCGGCGCCCGGCTCGGCGCGCTGGCCCGTGAACTCGACCGGATCGGCCGCTCCTGGGAGACGCGTCTGCTGCGCCTCAAGGGACTGGCGGAGCGCCCCGGACCCGACGCGGCCACCTGACGGACAGCGACTCACCAGGATGGGGCGAAACCATGACCGACCACGACAACAGGCCCACGGACCACGCACCGGCGCTGCCTCCGACGGCCGACCGTGCCACCTTCCAGGCCGAACTGGACCGCCTGCGGATCCGGGAGAAGGCGCACACCCGGGAAGGTGACGCGATCGCCGCCGCCCGGCGGCGCCTGCCCATGGTCGAGGTGGCCGCCGACCTCGAACTGACCGGACCCGACGGGCCGGTCACCCTGCTCGAAGCCTTCGAAGGGCGCCGGCAGCTCGTCGCGTACTACTTCATGTGGCACCCCGGCCACGACGCGGCCGGGCAGTGCGAGGGCTGCACCTGGGTCACCACCCAGGTCCAGGAGCTGTCGTACCTGCACTCGCGCGACATCACCTACGCGGTCTTCTGCCAGGGCCCGTACGAGGAGAGCCGCCGCTACCGCGACTTCATGGGCTGGGAGGTGCCGTGGTACTCGGCCCTCCCGTCGCAGGACGAACTGCTGACCGGGCGCCACGTCGGCATGATGCACATCGTGTGCTATCTGCGGGACGGCGACCGCGTGTTCGAGACGTACTGGACGACCCGGCGCGGCGTGGAGGCGATGGACTACAGCTACGCGCTCATGGACCTCACCGTGTACGGACGTCAGGAGCTGTGGGAGGACTCGCCCCCCGACTGGCCCACCGTACAGGGCACGCCCGTCGATGAGGTGCGGCTGCGGAGCGACGGACGCCCCATCCCCCAGTGGTCGCGCCTCGAGGCCGGCCGCTCCGACACCCTCACCCCGCGCCCCTGATCCTCCAGCCGGCCGGGCCGGTTCCTTCCTGAGGCTCGGCGTCGGAGGCACACCGCGTGTCCGGCCGGGCAGGTGGCGCCGACCGGCCCCGGGCCGTCACCCGGACGGGTGACTGGGGAAGCGGCCCCCGGGTAGGCGGGGGAATAGTCCAGAGCCGACGTCGAGCGACAGGCCGGAGGACACGCGCCATGACGAACCCGTACCCGGACCCCGTCCCGCCGGGCCCCACCCCGGGCCCGGACCCCTCGCACCCCGAGCCCTACCCGGCCCCCACCCCTCCGCCCCCGCCACCGGGCCCCGGCCCGGAGCCGACCCCGCAGCCGCCCCCGCCGCATCCGGGTCCGCCGGAGCCGTCCCCGTCGCCGATCCCGCCGGGCCCCGAGCCGGTGCCGAACCCGGAACCCGGCCCGCCGTTGAGCTGATCCGCACAAGACAACGAGAAAGGAAGCAGGACGGTGGACGGCCGGTCGGCCGTCCACCGTCCTGTCACAGCGGTCCTACGCCGAGACCTCCGACCGGTCCCCGCCCCACAGCGTGTGGAACGAGCCCTCGCGGTCCGTGCGCCGGTAGGTGTGCGCACCGAAGTAGTCCCGCTGGCCCTGGGTGAGCGCGGCCGGCAGGCGCTCCGCGCGCAGGGCGTCGTAGTAGGCGAGGGCCGCGGCGAAGCCGGGGGTCGGCACGCCCTGGCGGGTCGCGGCGATCAGCACCTCGCGCCAGTCGTCCTGGGCGTCGGCGATCTCGCGGGCGAACGTCTCGTCCGAGAGCAGGCTCGGCAGGTCGGCGCGGGCGTCGTAGGCGGCGCGGATGCGGTCCAGGAAGGCCGCGCGGATGATGCAGCCGCCGCGCCAGAGGGCGGAGACCGCGCCGAGGTCGATGTCCCAGCCGTACTCCTCGCTGCCGGCCGCGATCTCGTGGAAGCCCTGCGTGTACGACACGATCTTCGACGCGTACAGCGCCTGTTCCACCCGGTCGGCGAACGCCGCCGCCTCCGACTCGCCCAGCGGCGCGGCCTTCGGACCGGCCAGGGAGCGCGAGGCCTCGCGCAGCGCCGCGTGACCGGACAGGGAGCGCGCGAAGACGGCCTCGGCGATGCCGGACACCGGCACGCCCAGGTCGAGCGCGATCTGCACGGTCCAGCGGCCCGTGCCCTTCTGCTCCGCCTGGTCCACCACCACGTCCACGAACGGCTCGCCCGTGGCCGCGTCCACGTGGGACAGCACCTCGGCCGTGATCTCGATCAGGTAGGAGTCCAGCCGGCCGGTGTTCCAGGTGCGGAAGATCTCCGCGATCCGCGCGGGGGAGTAGCCGGCGACGTCGCGCAGCAGCTGGTACGCCTCACCGATCAGTTGCATGTCGGCGTACTCGATGCCGTTGTGCACCATCTTCACGAAGTGTCCGGCGCCGTCCGGGCCGACGTGCGTGACGCAGGGGGAGCCGTCCTTCGCCTTCGCGGAGATCTTCTCCAGCATCGGCCCCAGGGAGTCGTACGACTCCTTCGGGCCGCCCGGCATGATGCTCGGCCCGTTCAGCGCGCCCTCCTCGCCGCCGGACACGCCCATGCCGACGAAGTGGATGCCCTGCTCGCGCAGCGCCTTCTCCCGGCGGCGGGTGTCCGCGAAGTGCGCGTTGCCACCGTCGATGATCATGTCGCCGGGCTCAAGGAGCGGAGCGAACTCCTCGATCACCGCGTCCGTCGGCTCACCGGCCTTCACCATGACGACCAGCCGCCGCGGCCGCTCCAGTGCCGCCACGAACTCCTTGGCCGTCCCGGCCGCCACGAAGCCGCCCTCGTGCCCGAACTCCTCCACCAGCGCGTGCGTGCGTGCCGCCGTCCGGTTGTGCACCGCGACCGTGTAGCCGTTGCGGGCGAAGTTGCGCGCGAGGTTGCGGCCCATGACCGCGAGCCCCGTGACGCCGATCTGCGCTGAACTGCTCATTGGGGTGGCTCCTAGTGACCTTGGTATCGGTACTGCCGAGTCTCGGTGCTGCCGGTCGATGCCCGCCAGTCCTGCCATCGACCATCCTGACGTGCCGTACTCGCGTGTGCACGCGCGGGTCGTACGACACCGCTCAGGCACATACGCGCGGATGCCCCTCGCGGACTCACCGGGCGCACGCACCCGCGTGCCCCGGCGGGCGGACGCACCCGCCCGCGCACGCTCCGCCCGTGGCGCCGACGGGGGCGCAACGGGCGAAGAATCCCGGCCACTTGGCGCATCCGTGCGGCCGATAGCCGTCTTGTCACGGCTGGTTCGCACCGCTTACTTTTGCCCCTCCTGACGCATTGTCGAGGGGGATTTCCATGGCCGTGCGCGGCCGGCACCGCCGGTATCAGCCGAACAGGATCAACCGGGCCTCGCTCACCGTCACCGCGGGCGGTGCCGGAATGGCGCTCCCGCTGCTGGGCACCGGAGCCGCCCAGGCGGCCGACGTGGAGATTTGGGACAAGGTCGCCGCCTGCGAGTCCACCAGCGACTGGGACATCAACACCGGCAACGGGTACTACGGCGGGCTCCAGTTCACCCGGTCGACCTGGGAGGCGTACGGCGGTACCCGGTACGCGCCGCGCGCGGATCTGGCCACCAAGGACCAGCAGATCGCCGTCGCCGAGAAGGTCCTCGACGGGCAGGGGCCCGGCGCCTGGCCGGTGTGCTCGGTACGGGCCGGACTGACCCGGGGCGGCGACACCCCCGACATCCGGCCGGCCGCCGACAAGCCGGACGGAAACGAAAAGGGCGGCACGAGCGGCAAGAAGACCGGTGGGTCCTCCGTCGAGGACGTCAAACCGCACACCACACCCCAGTCCCGCGCGGGCCGCGCCGAGATGTACACCGTCGTCCGCGGCGACACCCTCTCCGGCATCGCGGCGGACGAACGGGTCGGCGGTGGCTGGCGGAAGCTGTACGACGCCAACCGCTCCACCATCGGCGGCGACCCCGACCTGATCATGCCGGGCCAGCGGCTCGCCCTGCCCGACGGGACGACGAGGGCGGTCGAGAAACCGGCCGCGTCGGCCGGGAAGAAGGCCGGGAAAGCCGAAAAGAGCGAGAAGAAGACCGAGAAGAAGGCATCCTCCCAGCGCACCGAGGACCGTGCGGACCGCGCCACCAAGACCACCGGCGATCTGGTCGCCCCGGTCAGCGCCGCGCTGGGCACGCCGTACCACAAGGCCGGATCCGCCTGGTCGAAGGGCTACCACACGGGCGTCGACTTCCCCGTCCCCACCGGCACGTCCGTGAAGTCGGTCGGGGCCGGCACCGTCGTCGGCGCGGGCTGGGAGGGGTCGTTCGGCTACCAGGTGGTGGTCCGGCACGCCGACGGCCGCTACAGCCAGTACGCGCATCTGTCGGCGATCTCCGTGAAGAGCGGGCAGTCCGTCGGCGCGGGCCAGCGCATCGGCCGTTCCGGTTCGACCGGAAACAGTTCGGGCCCGCATCTGCACTTCGAGGTGCGGACGGGGCCCGGCTTCGGATCGGACGTCGATCCGGTCGCCTACCTGAGGGCGGGCGGCGTCAGGATTTGACGCGCGTCCGGTGCCGGTCCACCACCGCCGCCGGCATGTACGGGCCGCCGTAGAAGGGCGCGTACGACACCAGCGGCACCGGGACGGGATCCGCGTCGTCCGGCGCCCCGTCCGGTGCCGGCACGGGGGCCGGCACCCGTACGTCCGCGGGAAGTTCGAGTGCGGCCAGCAGTCGCTCGGCGGGGTCGGCGGCCGGCTGCTCGTCGGCCCCCGCGGGAACCACCTCGGGCGCGGGCTCCGGCGCGGAGGCTTCCGCCGCCCGCGTCTCCTGGTGCTCGCGTGCCAGCCGCTCCGTCGTGAGCAGGATCAGACCGCCGGCCGCCACCACGCCACAGCTCAGCGCGAGCGCCGTGCCCGTCGTGCCGTAGCGGAAGGTCTCGCCGAACATCGTGATGCCGACCGCGGCCGCCACCATCGGGTTGACCACCGTCAGCGTGGCCAGCGGTGCCGCGAGGCCGGCGCCCCGGTAGGAGGCCTGGGAGAGCAGCATGCCGGCCGTGGCCAGGACGCCGATCACCGCCAGGGACGGCAGGTCCGCCGCCGAGACCCCGCCGGTCCAGTCGACCGCGACGGTCTTGGTGAAGACGGAGGACATGCCGAACGCGACGCCGGACGCGGTGGCCAGCAGGATGCTGCGCACCGCGGGATGCCGGTGCACGGCGCGGGCCGCGATCATCAGCGCCACGACCGCCCCGGCCGTCCCCAGCGCCGCCGCCACCCGCTGCGCGGTGTCCAGCGACTGCGCGTCGGACGCGCCGACCAGGGAGAGCAGTCCCGCGAGGCCCACCGTCGCCATGACGGCGCCGCGCCACGCGGTCGCCCCGGCCTTCCGGCCGACGAACAGCGCGGCCATGGGCAGGGCGAAGACGATGGTCAGCGCGCCCAGCGGCTGGACGAGGCTCAGCGGGCCGTAGGCCAGCGCCGCCACGTGCAGTACTCCGCCGAAGCCGTTGAGCGCGACCGCCGCCCACCAGCCCGGCCGGCGCAGCGGTGCGTACTGCTGTGCGCCGGGTGAGGACACCGCGACCTGCTCCTGCACGATCGCTCCGCCGGCGTACGCCACGGCAGAGACGAAGGACAGCAGCACGGACAACGCGAGGGCGCTCATCGGCTGCTCCTCTGCGTGAGGCCGGGGCGGTGTACCCGGCGCGGCGAACGGTCGGCTTCCATAACCAACACGATGCCGTGCCAGAGTGTTCCCGTCGTCGTCCCTGAGCACTCAATGAGTCCTACTGCCGATGGAGTACGGCGACGACCCCGTCATCCCCAGGGTGGGTGTCCGCGGACGGAGGTCCCCTGGTTGCCACCCCTAAGGGTTCTGGTACTCCTGCACGTCGTGGACCTCGACCCGTCTCTCACCGCCCTTCACCGTCTCGGTGGTTTCTTCGTACTGCGCACGGCGGGAACGGCCGACCGCCGCCTGCCCACGCTCGCCCGGGCATACGGGCCGCGGCCCCCGGATGTTCAGGGTGACTTCCTGGCCTCGCGGGTCCGCCGGGTCGCCGGTGCCCTGCGCACCCCCGAGGCGCGGGTCGCCGCGTCGGTGGCCCAGCAGGGGCTCGCCGCCCGCCTGTGGTCCGTGGCCCTCGGCTCCGCCGCCCTCTACGGCGCGGTCCCCGACCTCGCCCCGTCGCTGCTGCGCTGGGACCCGGAGGGCGTCGCCCCCGACGACCTGTGGCTGACCGAAGTACGGCCGTTGCCCGGCGACGCGGCGACGATCGCGGAGCTGGTGCTGCACGGCCACCTCGAACCCCTCGCCGCGGCCCTGCGCTCCCGCCACCGCCTCGCACCGGGCCTGCTGCGCGGCAACGCCGCCTCCGCGCTCGCGGGCGCCGCCCGGGAACTGGACCGCTGGGGGCGCCGCCACGGCCGTACGGACGTCGTCGCCCGCGTCGGCTCCCTGACGGCCGCACTCCTCGCGCACCCCCTGCTCGCCGGGACCGGAACTCGCACGGGCACCGCCTTCCGGCGCCGCAGCTGCTGCCTGTACTACCGGGTGCCCGGCGGGGGCGTCTGCGGCGACTGCTGCTTCGTACGGCCGCCCCGCTCTTCCCCACGCGCCCCGTCTGGGTGACCATGAGAACAACGTCCGCTCAGACAGGGGGTTCACGGGTGCGAGTGGGACTGCTGACGCGGGAATACCCCCCGGACGTGTACGGCGGCGCGGGAGTCCATGTGGAGTTCCTCGCCCGGGAACTGCGGCCCCTGGTGGACCTGGAGGTCCACTGCTGGGGCGAGGGCAAGGCGGACGGCGTGCTGCGCCACCGGTCCTGGACCGCGCTCGACGGCGCCAACGACGCGCTGCGCACCTTCTCCGTGGACCTCGCCATGGCCGCCGCCCTCCAGGGCCGCGAAGTCGTCCACTCCCACACCTGGTACGCGGGCCTCGGCGGCCACCTCGCCAAGCTGCTGTACGGCATCCCGCACGTGATGACCGCCCACTCCCTGGAACCGCTGCGCCCCTGGAAGGCCGAGCAGCTCGGCGGCGGCTACGCCCTGTCGAGCTGGGCCGAGCGCACGGCCGTCGAGGCGGCCGACGGCGTGATCGCCGTCTCCGGCGCCATGCGCGAGGACATCCTCGCCTCCTACCCGGCGCTCGACCCCGCCCGGGTGCATGTCGTGCACAACGGCATCGACACGGACCTGTACCGCCCCGACCCCGGCACCGACGCCCTGGACCGGATCGGCCTCGACCGCTCCCGCCCGTACGTCCTGTTCGTCGGCCGGATCACCCGGCAGAAGGGCGTGCCCCAGTTGCTGCGGGCGGTGCGCGGCGTCGACCCCGCCGCGCAGGTCGTGCTGTGCGCCGGCGCCCCGGACACGCCCGGGATCGACCGGGAGTTCCGCGAGCTGTACGAGGAGCTGAGCCGGGTCCGCGAGGGCGTGCACTGGATCCCGCGGATGCTGCCGCGGCCCGAGGTGATCCAGCTGCTGACGCACGCCGCCGTGTTCGTCTGCCCCTCGGTGTACGAGCCGCTCGGCATCGTCAACCTGGAGGCCATGGCGTGCGGCACGGCGGTGGTCGCCTCCCGGGTCGGCGGGATCCCCGAGGTGGTGGCGGACGGTTCCACCGGGGTACTCGTGGAGGCGGACGACGACTTCGAGGCGGGCCTCGCGCGGGCGCTCGACTCGGTCCTCGGCGACCCGGCCACGGCACGGCGGATGGGCGAGGCGGGCCGGGAACGCGCCGTCTCGGAGTTCGGCTGGGACGCGGTGGCCCGCCGTACGGCCGGACTCTACGAGGAGATCCTCAAACAGGCTTAGTCCCGCCCGTTCGGGGCAGTGTTGGGAAAATTCGGCGTGAGGGGAGCGGCCGTGCGTCGTGGAGGTCCTTCGGTCCTGGGAATCGTGCTCGCGGGCGGCGAGGGCAAGCGCCTGATGCCCCTCACGGCGGACCGCGCCAAACCGGCGGTCACCTTCGGCGGCACGTACCGTCTGGTCGACTTCGTGCTGTCCAACCTGGTCAACGGCGACATCCTGCGCGTCTGCGTGCTCACGCAGTACAAGTCGCACTCGCTGGACCGGCACATCACCACCACCTGGCGGATGTCCAGCCTGCTCGGCAACTACGTCACCCCGGTCCCCGCCCAGCAGCGCCTGGGGCCGCACTGGTACCTGGGCAGCGCCGACGCGATCCTGCAGTCGCTCAACCTGATCTACGACGAACAGCCGGAGTACGTGGCGGTGTTCGGCGCCGACCACGTGTACCGCATGGACCCGCGCCAGATGCTCGCCCAGCACATCGAGAGCGGTGCGGGGGTCACGGTGGCGGGGATACGGGTGCCGCGCTCGGAGTCCTCCGCCTTCGGTGTGATCACCCCGGGCCCGGACGGACAGTCGGTGGACCGCTTCCTGGAGAAGCCGGCCGACCCGCCCGGACTCGCCGACGACCCCGAGTGCGTGTTCGCGTCCATGGGCAACTACGTCTTCACCACCAAGGCGCTCATCGAGGCCCTCCACCGGGACGCCGAGGACGAGAGATCGGCGCACGACATGGGCGGCTCGATCCTGCCCCAGCTCACCGAGCGGGGCGAGGCCGCGCTGTACGACTTCAGCGCCAACCACGTGCCGGGCGAGACCAGCCGCGACCAGGGCTACTGGCGGGACGTCGGCACGCTGGACGCGTACTACGAGGCGCACATGGACCTGATCGCCGAGCGCCCCGCGTTCAACCTCTACAACCGGCAGTGGCCGGTCTACACCCACTCCGGCCAGCTCTCCCCGGCCCGCTTCAACGCGGGCGGCATGGCGAGCGAGTCGATCATCAGCGCCGGCTGTCTGATCCGGGGACAGGTCACCCGGTCCGTGCTGTCGCCGGGCGTGGTCGTCGATCCGGGCGCGGTGGTGCAGGGCTCGGTGCTGCACGACAACGTGCACATCGGGCGGGGCGCGGTGGTGCGCGGCGCCGTGCTCGACAAGAACGTGGAGGTGCCGCCGGGCGCGACGATCGGCGTCAACCCCGAGCGGGACGCGGAGCTGTACACGGTGTCCAAGGGCGGGGTGATCGCGCTCGGCAAGGGACAGCTCGTGCCGTAGGGGCGTACGGGGAGGCCTCGGTCGGCTGTGGCCACCGAGGCCTCTGTCATGTCCCTGGACGGATGACGGAATCCGTGCTGTTATGCCAAGTGCTGTTCTTTGACAACGTTGTACGGGCGAGTGCAGCGCACAGAACAGAACACGCACAGCATCAGATCCACGTACTGAGCAGCGAGCCGTCACCTTCTTCACCGACGGAGGATCCGTGCGCATCAGACGACTCAGAAACCGATTCACGCTTCTGCTGGCCGCCGCCCTGGGAGTCACCGGACTCACCGCGGCCGGCCCCACCGCGGCGGCGGAGGGCGACCCGGTGGAGATCCACGGGCTGAAGGGCGAGTACTACACCGCCTCCGCCCCCGGCGCCTTCGACTTCCATGAGCTCAAGGCCACCGCCTTCGACTCCGGCCTCGACTTCGGCAATCTGGAGCCGCGCCTGAACCTCACCACCGGCCGGTCGGACGACGTCAGCGTCCGCTGGACCGGGAAGATCGTGCCGGAGCGGACCGGCGCCCACACCTTCTCGGTCAGCGCCGACAACGGCTTCCGCCTGTGGATCGACGGCGAGATCGCCATCGACCACTGGATCGACGACTGGGACCGCGAACAGACCGCCGAACCGGTCGAGCTGACGGCCGGCCGGGCCCACGACATCAAGGTCGAGTACTTCGAGCACTACGGCGGCTCCAACTTCCACCTGCGCTGGACCGAGCCCGGCGGCAGCAAGGAACCCGTACCGCAGTCCGCCTTCCGCCTTCCGGACGGCTTCGACTACGACGGCGCCCTCGCCGCCACGGTCCTCGCCTCCGGCCGCACGCTGAAGCTGGACTTCCCCCGGCCGCTCGCCGCGCCCCCGGCGGGATTCACCGACCACTTCGACGCGGTGATCGGCGGCGCCGACTGGCCCCTGAAGTCGGCGCAGCCCGACCCGGCCGACCCGAAGGCGCTGCTCGTCACGCTCGCCGAGCCCGTCGTCGGCAACAAGACCGGCACGGCCCGCGGCAGCGCCGACATCCGCTACGACGGACAGGGCGGCCTGACCGCCGCCGACGGCGACCCCGTGGACGCGTTCCTGAGCAGCGGCCCCAACCACTCCACCCACGAGCTGAGCACCGGGTGGGCGGACGAGGTGGGCCCGGACAACGCCCTCCCCGAGTACCCGCGCCCGCAGCTCACCCGCGACAAGTGGCAGAACCTCAACGGCCGCTGGCAGTTCGCCGCCGCGGAGGAGGGCGAGCAGCCGCCCGTCGGCAGGACGCTGAAGGAGCGCATCCTCGTCCCGTACCCGGTGGAGTCCCGGCTCTCCGGCGTCCAGCGGCACGAGGACCGCATGTGGTACCGCCGCACCTTCACCGTGCCCCGCGACTGGCACATCGGCTCCGGCAAACGGCTCCGGCTCAACTTCGGCGCCGTCGACTGGCGCTCCGAGGTGTACGTCAACGGCACCGAGGTCGCCACGCACGAGGGCGGCTACGACAAGTTCGGCGCCGACGTCACCGACGCGCTCAAGCCCGGCCGCACCCAGGAACTCATCGTCGGCGTGTACGACCCGACCGACGCCGCGGACGGCGAGAACCCGCCGATCGGCAAGCAGCGCCTGGACCCCAGCGGCATCTGGTACACGCCCAGCTCGGGCATCTGGCAGACGGTCTGGATGGAGCCGGTCGCCCGCGACCACGTCGACTCCCTCAAGCTCGTTCCGGACGTGCCCGGCGAGCGGCTCACCGTGGAGGCGCGGGGCGTCCGGGACGGCGTACCGGTCAGGGCGACCGCGTACGACGGACGGCGCAAGGTCGCCACGGCGTCGGGGCGCACCGGGGAGCCGCTCACCCTGAGGATCCACGACCCGCGCCTGTGGTCGCCCGACGACCCGTTCCTGTACCGCCTGGAGGTGACCGTCGGCGCCGACCGCGTCGGCAGCTACTTCGGGATGCGCTCCATCGCCGTCGAGAACATCGACGGGGTGCCGCGCACGGTCCTCAACGGCGAGCCGGTCTTCCTGATGGCCACCCTCGACCAGGGCTTCTGGCCCGACGGCCTGCACACCGCGCCCACCGACGAGGCCCTCGCGTACGACCTGAAGGCCCACAAGGAACTCGGCTTCAACTCCGTGCGCAAGCACATCAAGGTCGAACCGGACCGCTGGTTCTACTGGGCCGACCGGCTCGGGCTCCTGGTGTGGCAGGACATGCCCTCCATGACGGCCGGGAAGAACCCGGACGCCGAGGCCCGCGACCGCTTCGAGCACGAGATGAAGCAGATGATCGACGAGCACATCAGCAGCCCGTCGATCGTGATGTGGGTCACCTTCAACGAGGGCTGGGGTCAGTACGACATCGGCCGGATCGCCGAGCAGGCCAAGGCCTGGGACCCGACCCGGCTGGTCAACAACCAGTCCGGACTCAACCTCGGTGCCGACGGCGACGCCGGCGACATCATGGACGAGCACGGCTATCCCAGCCCGGCGCTCCCGCCCCGCCCGGACGGGAAACGCGCCCTGGTCAGCGGCGAGTACGGCGGCCTCGGTCTCGCCGTGCCCGGACACGCCTGGCCGGTGCAGCAGTCGTACGTCGACGTCGACCCGGCGACCTACACCGACGACTACCTCACCAAGCTGGACGAGGTGCGCGCGCTGGTGTGCCGGGGCGGCAACGGCGCCGTGTACACCCAGATCACGGACGTCGAGGGCGAGCTCAACGGTCTGCTCACCTACGACCGGCGCGTGATGAAGCCGGACGTCGCCCGGGTGAAGGCCGCCCACGAGGCCCTGATCCGGGACGCCTCCCGGGCGCGGCCCGCGGGCTGCCCGGCGGCGGAGGGCGCCACGCGATGAACCGTTCCTCCGGCGGGCCGCGCCCGTCCGGGTGGCGTCCGTCACCCATGAGGCGGTGATCGCGCCGCGATAACCCCGTCCGCCACTCCCGTCCCGCCCCTTCCGCCGCACCGGCGGGAGGGGCGAAGACGTCACATGCTGTTAACTATGTGTAGCGATATCGTGCTTGACCGTAATCGGCCGGGAGCGATTGACTGCTGATCCGTTCCCGTCGTCGATGCGAGGCCCCGTCCATGACCGCAGACCCGCTCGCCCCTCTCGACCTGGCGTTCTGGAACATCGAGTCCGCCGGTCACCCGATGCACCTCGCGGCGCTCGGGGTCTTCTCCGCCGGCTCGCCCTCCGCGGCAGCCCACGCGGCGGATCTGCTGGCCGCCCGTGCCGCCGCCGTGCCCGGGCTGCGGATGCGCATCCGCGACACCTGGCAGCCGCTCACCCTGCGCCAGCCGCTGGCGGCGCTGCGCCGCACCTGGCCGGCGTCCGGCGAGCCCCTGACCGCCGCGCTGCGGCAGCCGCTCGCCTCCGCCCTGCGCAGGTCCCTCGCCTTCGGCGGCGCCGCCCGCGAACCCGACCCGGGCTTCGACCCCCTCGACCACGTCCGGCTGCACTCCCCGGCCGCCGACTTCCACACCACGGCCGGCCGGCTCATGGGACGCCCGCTGCAACGCACCCGGCCGCCCTGGGAGGCTCATGTGCTGCCGGGGGAGGACGGCACCTCCTTCGCGGTCCTGTTCAAGTTCCACCACGCCCTCGCCGACGGGCTGCGCGCCCTCACCCTCGCCGCCGCGCTGATGGATCCGATGGACCTCCCCACCCCCCGGCCCCGGCCCGCCGAGCCCCCGCGCGGACTCCTCCCGGACGTGCGCGAGGTGCCCGGTCTCGTCCGGGACGCCCTCGCCGACGCCGGCCGGGCCCTGGACATCGGTGCCGCCGTCGCCCGCTCCACCCTCGACATGCGCTCCTCACCCGCGCTGACCTGCGCGCCCAGCGGCACCCGCCGCACCGCCGGCGCGGTCGTCGACCTCGACGACGTGCACCGGATCCGCAAGAGCGCCGGCGGCACCGTCAACGACGTCACGATCGCGGTCGTCGCCGGCGCCCTGCGCCGCTGGCTCGACGAGCGCGGCGACGGCAGTGAGGGTGTCGCACCCCGCGCCCTCGTCCCCGTCTCCCGGCGCCGGCCGCGCACCGCCCACCCACAGGGCAACCGGCTCTCCGGGTACCTGATACGGCTCCCCGTCGACCAGCGGGACCCGCTCGTCCGCCTCGCCCTGGTGCGCACCGCCATGGACCGCAACAAGGACGCCGGTCCGCACCGGGGCGCGGGCGCCGTCGCCCTGCTCGCCGACCATGTGCCGCCGCTCGGCCACCGGCTCGGCGGACCGCTGCTCGGCCAGGCGGCCCGGCTCTGGTTCGACGTGCTGGTCACCAGCGTGCCGCTGCCCGGATTCGGTCTGAGACTCGGCGGCGACCCGCTCGGCGCCGTCTTCCCGCTCGCGCCACTGGCCCCCGGCCACTCCCTCGCGGTCGCGGTCTCCACGTACCGGGGGCGCGTCCACTACGGCCTGGTCGCCGACGGCGCGGCCGTCCCGGACCTCGACCGGCTGGCCCGCGCGCTGACCGAGGAGGTGACGACGCTGACCGCTGCCTGCGATCACTGACGGGCACGGGTTTGGTGCCGCGGCCCGGTGCTGAAGTAAAATCCCCCGTTCGACAGCGGATGCGAACGGAGCGCCGCGAGAAGCAGAGCGGGAAACGGCAGCGGCGATGACGGTGACACAGGACGGCCCCGAGGCCATGGACGCGGTGGCATACGGGCCCGGCATCGACCCGGAGCGGCTGGCCGTCTGCCTCAGCGTGCTCGAAGAACTCGACACGCTCGACGTCGACCACCCGGACGCGATCCTGGTCCGCCGGGCCACCTCGCACATCTACCGCACGGTCAAGCAGCGCCGCCGCCAGGAGCGCCGGGCCGCCAAGACCGCCCACGACAAGGCGGTCACCGAGGCCACCGCCACCGGCTCCGCCGAGCGCATCGACGACGAGACCGAAGGCATCCTGCCGTCCTCCCGCGTCGAGTCCGGCAAGATCGCGGGGATACTCCAGCGCCCCCGCTCCTGCTACACCTGCAAGACCCGCTACACCGAGGTCGACTACTTCTACCACCAGCTCTGCCAGAACTGCGCGGCCGAGAACCGCGCCCGGCGCGACGCCCGCGCGGACCTCACCGGCAAGCGGGCGCTGCTCACCGGCGGACGCGCCAAGATCGGCATGTACATCGCGCTGCGACTGCTGCGCGACGGCGCGCACACCACGATCACCACGCGCTTCCCCAAGGACGCCATCCGCCGCTTCAAGGCCATGGACGACTCCGCGGACTGGATGCACCGCCTGGAGGTCGTCGGCATCGACCTGCGCGATCCGGGGCAGGTCGTCGCGCTGGCCGACCGGGTCGCGGAGCAGGGCCCGCTCGACATCCTGATCAACAACGCCACCCAGACCGTACGCCGTCTGCCGTCCGCGTACGCCGCGCTCGTCGAGGGCGAGAGCGCCCCGTTGCCGGCCGGTGAGCTGCCCGCCCACCACGTCATCGGCGCCTTCAACTCCGGCGCGGTCGACGGACTGACCGCGCTGCCCGTCGGCGTCAGCGGACTCGACGCGCAGAAGGTGGCCGGCCTGGCCCTGGTCGCGGGCAACGCCAGTGTGGTCCGGCACCGTGAGGGCACCGCCATCGACGCGGGCGGCCTGCTTCCCGACGTCGTCGACACCAACACCTGGGTGCAGACCATCGAGCAGATCTCTCCGGTGGAGCTGCTGGAGACCCAGCTGTGCAACTACACGGCGCCGTTCATCCTGATCAGCAAGTTGCGTCCGGCGATGGCCGAGGCCGCGCGCCGGGCGTCCGCCGGGCGCGCCTACGTCGTCAACGTCTCCGCGATGGAAGGCGTGTTCGACCGTGGCTACAAGGGCGCGGGACACCCCAACACCAACGCCGCCAAGGCGGCCATGAACATGGTGACGCGGACCAGCGCGCAGGAGATGTTCGACGCCGACCGCATCCTGATGACCTCGGTCGACACCGGCTGGATCACCGATGAGCGACCCCACTTCGACAAGCTGCGCCTCGCCGACGCGGGTTTCCACGCCCCGCTCGACCTGGTCGACGGCGCCGCCCGTGTCTACGACCCGATCGTGCGCGGCGAGGCGGGCGAGGACCTGTACGGCGTCTTCATGAAGGACTACGCGCCCGGCCGGTGGTGACGGGGGCCCGAGGAGTCGTCAGTCGACCATGCCCAGCCGGGAGTTGCGCGCCGCCAGCAGCTCCAGCACGGTACGCCAGTCCTCCAGGACACCGGCGTCGAAGCAGGCGGTGCGGGCCTCCTCGTCCGCCGCGCGCAGGGCGAGGAGGTCGTCGTCGGCCGGAAGGTCGTACCGGGCGTGCCGGAGGACCAGTCCGGCCACCCGCTCGCCGAGCAGTGCCCGTATCGCGTCCGCCGCGCGGTCGGCCCCTGCCGCCGGTTCGCCCGGCCACAGCAGCCGGCCGACGGGCCGTACCAGGCCCGCCACCTGGAGTTCCTTGTCCGCGGGCCGGCCGCGGCGCAGCAGTGCGGCGGTGCGCAGGGCGTGGTCGTACGCGTCGGCCGGGGTGCCGCCACGGCCCCGGACGTCCCGCGTGCCCCGGCACGCGTACAGCAGGTCCATCAGCTCCTCGACGGTGCGCAGTTCCATGCGCCGGTCCTCCCGGGAGTAGGCCGTTGCCGTGCGGCAGCAGACCATGACGAGCTTGCGTACCGGCCAACGGGACCTGAACTGCGCCCCGACCATGCGGCCCGGTCGAAGGCGCCGACGCCCGTGTCCTTCGAACGAGTGACTACAGTCAGGTGCGCTCGTACGGAAATAGGGGCATATTCCGGTCGTTGGGTACCGTCCGACGCGTGATTGTTACCGTCGGTTTTGAGCCCCATCGAGCGGGGGGCCGCTCATTTGGTTACTCTGATCCGGACGGACAGCAGTCAGGGTTCCACCCGCACCCACGGTCCGTCATGGGACCAGCCGGTTCACCACGGCCTGCTCTCCCTCGAGTTGCCGGCGCCACCGCGTCCGAACGGTTTTCCACCCAGACCCGAGCGGACGTCGGGCGCCAGGCGCAGGGCCGACGCAGTACGTCCCGAGGGTGACCGACACATAAGGAGTGCGCGGTGACACCGGAGCAGACGAAGAGTGATCAGCGCCCCGAGGAACGCGTGGAGCGCGCCGCCCGCCGGCCGGGGGAGCTCGGCAGTCTCGACGTGTGGGCCCGTTCGGCCCCGATCCGCCTCGCCGGTTACGAGGACGACCTCGCCGAGCCCCACATCCTGCCCAGCGTCGACTGACGGCACGCGCGGGCGGGGCGCACTCCGTCGCTACGGCCGGACGTAGGGCCGGGTCATGATCTCCATGTTGTGGCCGTCCGGGTCGTCGAAGTAGGCGCCGCGTCCGCCGAAGAGGTCGTTGACCCTGCCGGGCTCGGTGTGGCCCGGGTCCGCGTAGTAGGTGATCCCGGCCGCCTCCAGGCGCGTGATCATGGCATCGAACCGCTCCTCGGGCACCAGGAACGCGTAGTGCTGGCCCTGGACCGGCTCGTCCCGCTTCTCGTAGTAGTCGAGGGTCACGCCGTTGCCCAGGTCGACCGGCAGGAACGGGCCGAACGGGGCGCCGACCTCCAGTCCCAGTATTCCGGCGAGGAACTCGGCGGAGTGCCGGCGGTCACTGGCGTAGACGGCGGTGTGGTTCAACTGGACGTGCTGTGCTGCGGACATGGCTGGATTCGTCTCCGGTGTCGGTTTCCAAGGTGGGACGGGAACACGGAGAGGAAGGGCGGGCCACGGCCTCGCGTGCGCGGGGGCACGCCCCGCACCGGCCTCACACCGAGGCCGGGGGCGCCTTGCGTGCATGGCCTACGGCCGACCCGGCAGTCACCCGCCCGACCCTAGACCCTCGCGGTCGATCGCCGCAACGCCGTTCCCGTCAGGCCGAGTTGTGCCCGCCGCCGCCGTGGCGCGCGGTCGACTCGTTCTCCTGGGCGAGCCGTCGCAGGGCCATCAGCGCCGGCTCCAGGAGGAAGGTCAGCAGCACCGCCTGTTCGGCCTTCTCCATCGGGTCCGTGACCGTCTCCAGGCGGTCGAGGTCGTGCCGGGCCGTCCGCTGCGCGAGCTCGGCGTAGGGGAGGAGCGCCTCCCAGTCGTACGCGATGTCCAGTGAGCGCAGGGTCCGCAGTGTCTCGTCGATGGTCCGCCGGGCCGGGTTGTGCTCGGAGACCGACCAGCCCATCGCGTCGACCAGGGCGGCGGCCTCGGGGTTCGCCTCGGCGGGGGCCCCGCCCTCGGCCGCGTCCGGCGTGCCGCTGCCGGGCGGCCGGATGCCGAAGACGATGCCGAGCATTTCATGCAGGTCGGTCCGGTGTGCGGTCATGGCGTCCAGGACGTGCTTGGCCGAGGCGACGGACAGGCCCCGTACCCCCGTCAGCGCGCGGATCAGCCGGAGTCTTCTGAGATGGGTCTCGTCGTACTCGGCCTGGGTCGCCGCGGTGGCCCGGCCGGGTGGCAGCAGCCCCTCGCGCAGGTAGTACTTGATCGTCGCGTTGGGCACCCCACTGCGGCGGCTGAGCTCCGAGATTCTCACGTTCTCCACTCTTCCTCTGGCGCTTGGACAGTGACACTGTCTAATCTGGATAGTGCCACTCACCAATTATGGAGGCGAGACTACCGTGCCTACTCTTCCCTGGGTCACGCCGCGCCCGGCGGGCCCCGACACCACCCACGCCTTCGTCATGGCCTCCCGCTTCGAGGTGCGGTCGCTGAAGGACGTCCCCCGCTTCTTCCTGAAGTCGCTCTCCGCCTGGGGCCAGGTCCGCAAGGCACCCGGCGCCCTCGGGGCCTCCCTGGAGGCCAGGCCGTTCGGCAAGGTCTTCTACACGCTGTCCGCGTGGGAGAGCCGGGACGCGCTCCACACCTACGCCCGGACCGAACCGCACAGGAGCGTCATGACCGGTCTGCGCGAGACGATGCGCGACTCGACGTTCACCTTCTGGGAGGTGCCCGTCGACGGACTGCCGGTCGACTGGGACGACGCCAAGCGCCGCCTCGAGGCCCAGGCACGGGCCGGTGCCCCGGACGGGCACGGCACCACCCACTGAACGGCGGCCCGGTGCGAACGGGTGCGTGCGGGGGAGTCGTACCCCTGATGATCACCCGCCCTCACCCATGGAGCGCCCCGCATGCACGACGACCGCACCCCGGGCGGACCCGTCCCCGTCGCCGAGGGCCCCGCGGCCGGACCCGAGCCCGTCGAGGCGGGCGCCCGCCGGGGCGCGCCCCGGGCACCGGCTGGTTCCGGGTCACCGGGACCGTGCCCGAGGCCCGGTCCGGGGGACCGGGGAGGCGGTCCTCGGCTTCGACGAGAACATGCCCGGCTTCCAGCTCCAGGAGCCGGACCGGGGCGTGGCGGTCGTCAACGACTCGACGTACGGCCACGACGCGACGCGCACCGTCCGTACCGACGGCGACGGCGGTACGAGCACCACGGTCCGCGTCTCCCCGCTGCGCGCCCCGCGTTTCCCCGCCCCCGGCCGACCGGGGCGTGCACCGTTTCCGGCACGCGCCGGGGGCCGGGCGTCCGCCATCGGTGACGCGGTGCGCGAGGTCCGGCGGGTCGATCCCTCCGAGCGGCGGCTCACCGGAGCCGGCGAGGTCGCCCCGCTGGTGACGGCCGACCGGGACGCGGTCGTGATCACGGCGGTCGGACCGGCCGACGACGGCAGCGGTGACGTCGTCGTCCGCTTCCACGAGGCCCACGGCAGCCGCGCCCGCGCCACCCCCACCACCGGCTTCGCCGCCACCGGCGTCGAGGTGACCGACCTGCTGGAACGACCGCTCGCGGACACGGCGGCGCCCCCGCTCGACGGCGACCGGATCACCGTACGCCTGCGCCCCTTCCAGCTGATGACGCCGCGGCTGAGGCGGGCCTGACCGGCTCAGTCCTCCAGCCGGCCGCGCAGCCACTCCTCCACCGCGCCCACATGCGCGGCCGCCGCCGCCCGCGCCGCCTCCGGGTCGCGGGCGGCCAGGGCGCGGTGGATCGCGGCGTGTTCGCGCCGGGTGCGGGCGAAGGCGCCCTCCTCCTGGTGGCCGCGCCGGACCCTGGCGCGGAAGGTGCGTGAGGACAGGCCCTCCAGCATGGCGGCCATCGTCTCGTTGCCGGCGGCCGCCGCGATCTCGCGGTGGAAGCCCAGGTCGTGGGCGAGGATCTCCTCCGGGTCGTCGGTGGCGTTCATCGCCGCCAGGTGCTTCTCGACCTCGGCCAGCCGCTCCGGGGTGATCCGCGCGGCGGCCAGCGCGGCCGCCGTCGACTCCAGGACGCGGCGCACCTCCAGCAGCTCGACCAGGCGCGGCCCCCGGGACAGATCGGCCACCACCCCGAACGTCTCCAGCAGGTCCCCGGCCTCCAGCCGGGTGACGTAGATGCCCGAGCCGTGCCGGGCCTCGACCACGCCCAGCACCGTGAGCGCGCGGATCGCCTCCCGCATCGAACTGCGGGAGATGCCCAGCCGGGCGGCGAGCTCCCGCTCGGTGGGCAGCCGCTCACCGGGCTCCAGTTCCCCTTCGCGGATCATCGCCGTGATCCGCTCGATGGCGCGCTGCGTCACCGTGCCCTTCTGCGGGGCCGTCTCCTCCACGCCACTCCTCCACTCACCCGGTCGGCCGCAGTCTAACGATGGGAGTGGTCCGACCACTACGGGCCGAAAGCCGCAAGATTCGCGTGCGAGGGCTGTTGTACTCGCCAAGTGGTCTGATAAGTATGCGGCCGTGCCCCGGACTGACGCCCTACCGTCCCCGTCGCCCGCCGAAAGGTCCTCCGTGCCCCCGCAACCCGCCCGCATCACCGCCGTCGACACCTACGACCTCCGGTTCCCCACCTCGCGCGAACTCGACGGCTCCGACGCCATGAACCCCGACCCCGACTACTCGGCGGCCTACGTCGTGCTGCGCACCGACGCCGCCGACGGACACGAGGGGCACGGGTTCGCGTTCACCATCGGGCGGGGCAACGACGTCCAGGTCGCCGCGATCGAAGCGCTCCGCGGCCATCTCGTCGGACGGTCCGCCGACGAACTCTGCGCCGACCCCTCCGCCTTGAACCGCGACCTGACCGGCGACAGCCAGCTGCGCTGGCTCGGACCCGAGAAGGGCGTGATGCACATGGCGATCGGGGCCGTCGTCAACGCCCTGTGGGACCTGGCCGCCAAACGCGCGGACAAACCGCTGTGGCGACTGCTCGCCGAGGCCGACCCCGCGTGGCTGGTGCGCCAGATCGACTTCCGCTACCTCACCGACGCCCTCACCCCCGAAGAGGCCCTCACCCTCCTGCGCCGCGGCCGGGAAGGCGCCGAGGAGCGCACCGCCCTGCTGCTGGAGCGCGGCTACCCCGCCTACACCACCTCGCCCGGCTGGCTCGGCTACGACGACGGGAAGCTCACCCGGCTCGCCGCACAGGCGGTCGCCGACGGCTTCCGCCAGATCAAGCTCAAGGTCGGCGCCGATCTCGACGACGACCTGAGGCGCTGCCGGGCCGCCCGCGCGGCCGTCGGGCCGGACGTGCGCATCGCGGTCGACGCCAACCAGCGCTGGGACGTGGACGAGGCGATCCGCTGGACCAAGGCCCTCGCGGAGTTCGACCCGTACTGGATCGAGGAGCCCACCAGCCCCGACGACATCCTCGGCCACGCGGCCGTCCGCCGCGCCGTCGCCCCGGTGAAGGTGGCCACCGGCGAGCACGCGCAGAACAGGATCGTCTTCAAGCAGCTCCTCCAGGCCGGCGCCCTCGACATCGTCCAGATCGACGCCGCCCGGGTCGGCGGCGTCCCCGAGAACCTCGCGATCCTGCTGCTCGCCGCCAAGTACGGCGTCCCCGTGTGCCCGCACGCCGGCGGGGTCGGCCTGTGCGAACTCGTCCAGCACCTGTCGATGTTCGACTACGTGGCCCTGACCGGCACCACCGAGGACCGGGTCATCGAGTACGTCGACCACCTGCACGACCACTTCCTCGACCCGGTGGTGATCCGCGACGGTCACTACACGGCACCCCTCGCGCCAGGGTTCTCCGCCGCCGTGCGACCGGAGTCACTGGCGCGCTACACCTATCCCGACGGCGAGTTCTGGGCCGCGGACGCGAACACACGGAAGGAGCGGACGGCATGAGCGACTTCGAGGGCCTGACGGCCCTGGTGACCGGCGGCGCCTCCGGCATCGGCCGGGCCGCGGCCGACCTCCTCGCGGAGCGCGGCGCCACCGTCGCCGTACTCGATCTCGACCTCTCGACGGTCGACGAGCCCCTCACCGGACACCGCGCCGACGTCACCGACGACGCCTCGGTGCGTGCGGCGGTGGCCGCCGCCGTCGCCGGTCTGGGCGGCCTCGACGTACTGATCAACAACGCCGGCATCGGCGCGCAGGGCACCGTGGAGACCAACTCCGACGAGGAATGGCACCGCGTCTTCGACGTCAACGTCCTCGGCATGGTGCGCACCGCCCGCGCCTGCCTGCCGCACCTGCGTGCCTCCGCGCACGCCGCGATCGTCAACACCTGTTCCATCGCCGCCACCGCGGGCCTGCCGCAGCGGGCCCTGTACAGCGCCACCAAGGGCGCCGTGCACTCCCTCACCCTCGCCATGGCCGCCGACCACGTCCGCGAGGGCATCCGCGTCAACTGCGTCAACCCGGGCACCGTCGACACCCCCTGGATCGGCCGGCTGCTGGACGCGGCCGACGACCCGGCCGCCGAACGCGCCGCCCTGGAGGCCCGCCAGCCCGTCGGCCGACTGGTCTCGGCCGCCGAGGTCGCCGGCGCCATCGCCTACCTGGCGAGCCCGCTGTCCGGCGCCACCACCGGCACGGCCCTCGCGGTCGACGGCGGCATGCAGGGACTGCGGCCGCGCCCGGAGGCCCGGTGAACCGCCGCCGGCTCGGCCGCAGCCGCGTCGAGGTCACCGCCCTGGCCTTCGGCTCCGCGGGCATCGGCAACCTGTACACCGAGGTCGGCGAGGAGGCGGCGCACGAGGCGGTGCGGGCCGCCTGGCAGCGCGGCATCCGCACCTTCGACACCGCCCCGCACTACGGTCTCGGCCTCGCCGAACGCCGCCTCGGCGCGGCCCTGCGCGAGCACCCGCGCGACGCGTTCACGGTCTCCACCAAGGTGGGCCGCCGCCTCGAACCTGTCGCGCACACCGGCGGCGACGACCTCGCCCACGGCTTCGCCGTTCCCGCCACCCACCGCCGCGTCTGGGACTTCAGTGCCGACGGGGTACGCCGCACCCTGGAGGCGAGCCTGGAACGCCTCGGCCTGGACCGGGTCGACGTCGTCTACCTCCACGACCCCGACGACCACGCCGAACAGGCATTCCGCGAGGGCTACCCGGCCCTGGAGAGGCTCCGCGCGGAGGGTGTCGTCGGGGCGATCGGCGCCGGCATGAACCAGACCGCGATGCTCACCCGCTTCGTCCGCGACACCGACGTCGACGTCGTCCTGTGCGCCGGCCGCCACACCCTTCTCGACCACGGCGCCCTGACCGGCCTGCTGCCCGCCGCCCTGGAACAGGGCACGTCCGTCGTCGTCGGCGGCGCCTTCAACTCCGGCCTGCTCGCGGACCCGAGACCGGGAGCCACGTACAACTACACCCGGGCGCCCGCCGAGTTGCTGGACCGCGCCCTGCGGCTGAAGGAGGCCGCCGAGCGGCACGGCAGCACCCTGCGCGCCGCCGCCCTGGCCTACTGCGCCGCCCACCCGGCGGTCGCGAGCGTGCTGGTCGGCGCCCGCTCGGCCGCCGAGGTCCACGACTGCGCCGACCGGTTCACGGCCCCGGTGCCCGCCGCCCTCTGGCGGGAACTGCGCGCAGACGGCCTGCTGCCGGCCGAGGGGGAGCCGGCGTGACCGTCGACGCGCACCACCACGTCTGGGACCTGTCCGTGCGCGACCAGGACTGGCTCACCGGCCCCGGACTCCGGCCGCTGCGGCGGGACTTCGGCCTGTCCGACCTCGTACCCGAGGCGAGCGCGGCCGGTGTCGGCCGCACCGTCCTGGTGCAGACCGTCACGGTCCCCGAGGAGACCCCTGAGCTGCTGGCCCTCGCCGCGGCCCACGAGGTGGTCGCCGGGGTCGTCGGCTGGACCGACCTCACCCGCCCCGGCGTCGCCGACGAGCTGGCCCGGCTGCGGGAACTGCCCGGCGGACGGCATCTGAAGGGCGTCCGCCACCAGGTGCAGGGCGAACCCGACCCCGAGTGGCTGCTGCGCCCGGACGTACGGCGCGGACTGGCCGCCGTGGCCGACGCCGGTCTGGTCTACGACCTCGTGGTCCTGCCCCACCAGCTGCCGGCCTGCGCGGCGGCGGCCGGGTCGCTGCCCGGGCTCACCTTCGTCCTGGACCACCTGGGCAAGCCGCCCGTCGCCTCGGGCGCGCTCGAACCCTGGGCGTCCGACGTCCGCGCCCTGGCAGCGCTGCCCAACACGGTGTGCAAGCTCTCCGGCCTGGTCACCGAGGCCGACCGGGCCTCCTGGACCGTCGACGACCTGCGCCCGTACGCCGACGTCGTGCTGGACGCCTTCGGTCCCGGCCGGCTGATGTTCGGCTCGGACTGGCCGGTGTGCACCCTCGCGGCGTCGTACGGCGACGTCCTCGCCACCGCACGGGCGCTGACCGGGAGCCTCGACGACACCGGACGCCACCAGCTCTTCGAGACCACCGCCACCCGCGTCTACGGCCTCTGATCCGCCCCCGTCAGCCGGGTCGGCGGCAGGAACTCCCGCACGTACGTCCGTTCCCAGCACGCGCCCGTCTCCCGCAGCTCCCGCCACGTCGTGTAGCGGTAGCGGAAGAGGCGGGCGCGGATGTGCCGGGGCGGCGCCTCCGCGGGGAACGGGGAGCGGCGCAGCAGCCTCAGCGTGTCCCGGTCGCCCTCCAGCAGCCGCTCCACCAGCGCGCCGAACCACGGGTCCGCGTACGCGGGCGACAGCGCGGCGAACCACATCAGCCAGTCGAGCCGCAGATGGTACGGCGCGAACTGCCGCGGCCAGCGCCGCGGATCACCCGGCTTGCCCTTGAACTCGTACTCCCGCCAGCCGGAGTCCTTCCGGGGCACCTCGTCCGCCGTCCCCTCCACGACCACCTCGTACCGGATCCGGCTGACGCTGCCGAACGCCCCGTAGGTGTTGACCAGGTGCAGCGGGTCGAAGGAGCGGTTCATCACCTGGCGGCGGGAGAGCATGTTGCGGACCGGCCGGTGGCTGAGACCGAGCAGCAGCGCGGACACCGCGAGGACGACCACCACGTACCACAGCGGCGCGTCGGACACCGCCGGCGCATCGGAGGGGAACGCGACCGCCGGCAGAGCCAGCACGATCGTGATCCAGTTCAGCCACGCGAAGTTGCCGGACAGCACCAGCCACAGCTGGGTGACGATCATCAGCGAGGCGGCCACCGAGGCCACCGGCTGCGGGGCGAACAGCAGGAACGGCACGACGAGCTGGGTGACATGGTTCGCGGCCACCTCGATCCGGTGCAGCGGCTTCGGCAGATGGTGGAAGAACCAGCTCAGCGGCCCCGGCATCGGTTGGGTCTCGTGATGGTGGTCCAGGCAGGTCAGTTTCCGCCAGCACTCGTCGCCGCGCATCTTGATCAGCCCCGCGCCGAACTCCACCCGGAACAGGATCCACCGCAGCAGGAACAGCACCACGATCGGCGGCGCCACCTCGTCGTTGCCGAGGAACACGGCCAGGAACCCGACCTCGAGGAGCAACGACTCCCAGCCGAACGAGTACCAGGTCTGCCCCACGTTGACGACCGACAGGTACAGCGCCCACGGCACCAGCCACAGCAGCATCCCGCCCCACAGCGGAAGCAGCGAGTCCAGCCCCGCCAGCAGCGCCGCCGACACCGCGCAGCCCGCCCAGGCGCACACCGCGAAGAACCGGTCCGAGTAGTGCCAGTGGAACAGACTCGGCGACCGGCGCAGCGGCACCCGCTCCACGAAGCACGGCACCGGCAGCATGCCGCGCTCCCCGATCAGCGCACGGAACTGCAGCGCCGCCGTCAGGAACGCGACCAGGTACAGCCCGGCCAGCGCCCGCTGGAAGACCAGCCGGCCCGTCCAGTACTCGGATGCGGTGAACCACTCCACGGCCGCGCGCTCCCTCCTGCCCCGCCCCGACGGGACCTCTGTGACTCTCCGTATACCACCGGGCGGGCCGCGCGACCCACGGGCGGAAGGCGCCCAGCGGTCGAAGAATCGCGTGAACCCTGGCAAGGTGGGCCCATGGCTGATCGGGGAGCGAACCCCCTGTCTCTCCCGGACGACTGGCCGGACCACCCGGATCCGATCCTGGCGCTCAACCGCATGGGCAGCTTCGACTGGGACCTGGACGCCGGGGTGATGCAGATGGACGTCCAGGCGCACGAGATCTTCGACCTGCGCCCCGACGAGTACGACGACCGGCCCGAGTCCCTGGGGAGCCGGGTCCCCTCGGACGAGGCGCTGCGCCTGGACAACACCGTGTCGCAGGCACTGAAGGCCGGCCGCGAGAACTACGGCGCCTACTTCCGCGTCCGCCGCCGCGACGGCTCCCTGCGCTGGACCCACACCCAGGGCTACATCCGCCGGGACGAGACCGGTCGGCCCCGCCGCATCATCGGCATCGTCCGGGACGCCACCCAGGAGCTCGGCGACAGCGAGGCCAGACGCGATCAGGCGCTCCAGGAGGACATCCGCCGCCACCAGACCAACGTCGTCCAGCTCACCACCGCCGCCCTCGCCCATGCCCGCACCGTGCAGGACGTCATCGACGTCCTCAAGGACACCCACGGTCTCACCCATCTGGGTGCGACCAGCCTCGTGATAGGTCTGGTCGAGGCGGGCAGGATCCGGCTCATCGCGGAGGGACCCCAGGGCAGCTTCGTCCCGGGCACCGAGGTCACCGGGATCGACGAGCCGTACCCGATGAGCGAGGCGGTGCGCACCCTCAGCCCGCGCTTCATCGAGTCCCCGGAGGAGTTCGCCGAGCGCTATCCGCGGCTGTGGCAGGGCATCACCGGTCTGCACATCACCTCGGCGGCCTATCTGCCGCTGATCGTCCAGGCCCGCCCCATCGGCGCGATGGGCCTGCTCTACAACGACCGGCGCGGCTTCACCGCCGAGGAGCGCAACATCCTCGTCGTCCTGGGCAGCAGTATCTCCCAGAGTCTGCAGCGCGCGATGTTCTACGAGCAGGAGATGGACCTCGCCCAGGGGCTGCAGCAGGCCATGCTGCCGCGCACCATCCCCAGCGTGCCCGGCGCCGACCTCGCCGTGCGCTACCGCGCCGCCGGCATCGGCGGCTCCCTCGGCCGGGACATCGGCGGCGACTGGTACGACCTGATCCCGCTGCCCGGGGGCCGGGTGGGCGCCGTCATCGGCGACGTCCAGGGCCACGACACGCACGCCGCCGCCGTCATGGGCCAGCTGCGCATCGTGTTGCGCGCCTACGCGGCCGAGGGCCACCCGCCGGCCACCGTGATGGCCCGTGCCTCCGTCTTCCTGGACGAGCTCGACACCGACCGCTCCGCGACCTGCCTCTACGCCGAGGCCGACCTGTCCACCGGCATGCTCCAGGTGGTCCGGGCCGGCCACCTCGACCCGCTGGTGCGCCGCACCGACGGCTCCTGCCGGCGCGTCCCCGTCCCCGGCGGGCTGCCGCTCGGCCTGTCCGCGGAGTTCGGACGGCTCGACTACCCGGTCGGCACCATGGAACTCGACCCCGGCGACACCCTGCTGCTGTGCACCGACGGCCTGGTCGAGCAGCCCGGTGCCGACCTCGGCGACGGCATGGAGACCCTCTCGGAGCTGATCGCCGCCGGCCCCGACGACGTACGCGCCCTCGCCGACCGGCTCATCGACGTGGCCGGGGAACGCGGCGGCGGCGACGACGTGGCGCTGCTCCTGCTGCGCCGCCGTGCCCTGGACAGCGCGCGGCCCGGCGGCCGGCTCAAGCAGTGGGTGACGCCCGGCGATCCGGAGGCGCTCGCCGAGGCCCGGCGCATGATCCGTACGGCGGTGGGCTCCTGGGGCGCGGGGGACCGGGCCGACGAGATCGAGCTGGTCGCCGACGAGATGATCACCAATGTGCTGATGCACACCGAGGGTTCCGCGGCCGTCGTCCTGCGGGTCCTCGACGGCAGCGAGCGGCGCGTGCGGGTGGAGGTCGAGGACTCCTCCAGCGCCCTGCCGCGCCGCCGGGAGGCGGGCGAGTCGGGCGTCTCCGGACGGGGCATGCTCCTGATCGAGACGCTCACGGACGTATGGGGCGTGGAGGCACGCGGCGGCGGCAAGTGCGTGTGGAGCGAGTTCGTGGTGGGGAAGGGCTCCGCCCGGGCCTGAGCCCGTGCGGTCGCCGCGCACCGTGCTGCCCGTGGGGCCTCACCGGGGCTTCAGCGTCACCAGGTTCTCGCCCTCCGCCGTACGCACCTCGTAGCGGTCGATGTCCTCGGGGTGCATGGCGGAGCCGCCGAGTACGGTGTTGGGGCGGGCGTCGTGGCGGGGCACGCTCCAACTGGTCGCCGTCTCCTCGGAGCCGTCCCGGCCGACCACCACCAGACGGCAGGTGCGAGGACCGGCACCGTCCTTGACCTCGATCTCCATGGCGCTGCCCCAGGCCTTGTCCTGAGCGGTCACCTGCGCCCACACCCCGGACCGTTCGCCGGTCGCCGCGATGCGCACGGCGCTCCCGCCGTCGTCCCGCGCCATCATCGCGACCGCCGGCGCGGACACCGCGACCACCACCGAGGCGGCCAGTGCCAGCAGCAGCCGGCGACGCCCCGCGCGGTTGCGGGCCGCCACCTGCGACAGCAGCCGGTCCAGCATCCTCGGGCCGGGCTTGGCCAGCGGGTGCACCAGCCGCGGGGTGGAACTCCGGTACAGCATCAACTGGCGTGCCGCAGGGCCGAATTCGGTCACCTGGACAGCGCACTGAGGGCACTCCATGAGGTGGTCCTCGAAGCGGAACGCGTCCGCCTCGTCCAGCACGCCGAGCGCGTAGGCGCCGACGTCGCGATGCCTCTCCAGGGACCTCATGCCGAATCCTCGTGCCGTTGGGTGCGGGTGGGGTTACTCCTTGCTCCCACCGGTACGCACCAGGCAGCCGAATCACTCAAGCGACGTGCCGAATCGTAACCATGGGATTCGGAGCCGACCGGCCCGTGGATTGGCCGGATCGGCGGGAAACCTAAAAAAGATGGATGGCGAGGTGGCCGAGCGGCAGCCCGAGCTGCCACGCCGGTGTCCACACCTTGGGTCCCTCGTCCTCACCGGCCACCGCGCCGCCGCCCGGCACCGCGTTCAGGTCGGGTGCGAGCAGCTCCGTCTCCCGCAGCCAGCGCCAGGCCTCCCGGGCCAGCTCCAGGTCCGGGTCCGGCGCGCTCCGGCCGGCCGCGGTCAGGTCCCGCAGGCGCCGCTGCACCCACTCCTGCCACGGCTGGTCGTACGCGGTCAGCGACAGCCAGGTCTCCAGCTGGGTGACCACCCGGATGCCGGACAGCTCGCCGTCGGTGTCGGACAGGAAGACGGTCAGCGCCAGCGCGTCCCGCCCCGCGCGGAACTCGAAGGACGTCGGCGGCATCAGATCGCCGCTGCGCAGCAGCTCGTCGGCGATGTACTCGGCGTACAACCAGGCCATGGGGACGGTCAGTTCACCGTCACCGGTGCCGTCCGTGCTCTCTCGACCTCTGTGCAGCATCCCTTCCTGCCTTCCTCCGGTGCGTGCGCGTCGCCCGAACCCGGGCCCCCGGTCCGGAACACGGATGAGGACAGCCGATTACTCAACCGGGGCACTCGGCAAGGCGCTTTGCGAAGGCTTGACTCTGCCCTCGGTTTCACCGCATGTCGGAGGCGTATCCGGGAAGCACCCGGCGCAGGGCGCGCAGCGCGTAGTACGCGCGGGACTTCACGGTACCGGGCGGAATCCCGAGGGCCGTCGCGGCTTCCGCCACACTCGCCCCCTGGAAGTACACGAGCACCAGGACTTCACGGTGCTCCGGAGTGAGTGTCTTCACAGCCTCGCGGACGTCGAGCGCGGCCGCGGCCCGCTCGGCGTGGTCGGAGATCACCCGGGCGTTCTCCAGCACGGCGTCCCCGACCTCGGCCGGCCGGGCCTGCCGGGCCCGTCGCGCGTCGATGGCGAGCCGTCGTCCCACGGTGAGCAGCCAGGGCCGTACGGAGTCGAAGTTCTCGGCGCGCAGGGCCTCGGGGTGCTGCCAGGCGCGCACGAGGGTCTCCTGGACCAGATCCTCCGCGCGCTGCCGGTCCCCGTCGCAGAGCCGGAGCAGCAGCGCGAAGAGGGGCCGGCCGTGCTCGCGCTGCAGTGCGGCGAGCTCGTGCTCGGCGGTCGTCCCGTTCATGAGTGTGATTCCGGCCGTCATGGCCGTATGGCAGCGCACGGCGCGACGCGGGGACAGGGCGCGCACAGGAGCGTGCGGCGGACGGTCGATCGCGTCGACGAACGGTTCGACGAACGGTCGAGGCGGGCGTTCGCGCACGCCGGACGGCCTAAAGGGCGTGTCGGAACGACGGTGGGCGAGATGCGGCTCCTTACCTGTTTATCCATAAATACGACTACAGCGGGGTGAAGTGATGATCACACGCAGTCGGCAGGTGGCCCTGGTCCTGACCGTCGTCCTCGCCGCGGGCGCCGCCTGCCAGGCCCGTGACCACCGACCGCCGGAACCGGGGCGTCCGGCCCCTTCCGCCGCGGGGCCCCGCGGCTTCACCCTGGTCGCCTCGGGGGACGTGCTGCCCCACGACTCGATCATCGAACGCGCCCGCTACGACGCGGGCGGCACCGGGTACGACTTCCGGCCGATGCTCTCCGGCGTCCGCTCCGTCGTCGGCTCCGCGGATGTGGCGCTCTGCCACATGGAGACCGTGTACGGCACGGGTGGCGACTACACCGGCTACCCCCTTTTCAAGTCCCCGCCCGAGGTGGCCCGCGGCCTCGCGGCCACCGGGTACGACGGCTGTTCCACCGCCTCCAACCACTCCCTGGACGACGGTGTGGACGGCATCCGCCGCACGCTGGACGCCCTCGACCGGGCCGGCGTGCGCCACGCCGGCTCGGCGCGCACCGAGCGGGAGGCCCGCACGGCGGCCGTGCTGCGCGCGGGCCCGGCGCGGGTCGCCCACCTCGCCTACACCTACGACACCAACGGCCTCCCGCTGCCGCCGGACCGGCCCTGGGCCGTCGGCCTCGTCGACGAGGCGCGGATCGTCGCCGACGCACGGGCCGCCCGGGAGGCCGGAGCCGATGTCGTCGTGGTCTCGCTGCACTGGGGCACCGAATGGCAGGAGGCCCCCGACGAGCGGCAGATCGCCCTCGCCCGCTTGCTCACCGCTTCGGCCACCGGGGGCCGCCCCGACATCGACCTGATCCTCGGCACCCACGCCCATGTCCCGCAGGCCTACGAGAAGGTCAACGGCACCTGGGTGATCTACGGCATGGGCGACCAGATCGCCGGCGAGATGACCAACCACGAGGGCGTCCGGGACCCGCGCGGCAACCAGTCCACCCTGGGACGCTTCACCTTCGCCCCGCCGAGGCGTCCCGGCGGGCGCTGGGAGGTGGCCCGGGCCGAGTTCGTCCCGCAGTTCTTCGACGTGGACGCCGGCCGGGTCGTCAACCTCAACCGGGCGCTCGCCCGGGGCGCCGAGGTGCGGTCCGTGCGCGACCGGATCCGGAACGTGGTGCTGAGCCGGGGCGCCGCGCAGGACGGGCTCGTGATGGGGGAGTGAGGACCGTCAGCCGAGGTCGACGTGGTCGAGCGCCCTCAGCAGCTCGCCCAGCACCCGCAGGCAGGCCGTCACATCGGCGTCCGTGAGGTCACCGCCGACCTCCCGCAGGAGCAGGTGCTCACGCTTCAGGACGGCGGAGATCGCCGCGGAGCCCTTCGCGGTCGGGCGGATGAGCGACGACCGTCGGTGGGCGGGATTCGGGACGGCCTCCACCAGGTCCTGCGCCGCGGCGTCGTTCACCATGCGCTGCACGAACTGCCGGCTGATCGCTTGCGCCCTGCCCATCTGCGGCACGGTCATCGGCCCGTTGCGGTGCAGCAGGGTCAGCACGGCACGTACGCCCACGGACAGGTCGTCGGCGGTCAGACCCTGTTCCACGCTGCGCTGAGCGCGCCGGTAGAGGGGGCCGACCAGGTCGTACACCTCGGTGAGGCGACGGCCGAGCTCGTCCGGGGGGAGGGGGGCGTCGATGTCTGTCACCTCACCATCATGACACCTAGGTTGCCAAACTCGAATGAAGATGACACCTTGGTTGTCATGACTGGTGCTTCGGATCTGCGCTTCTTCCCCTCCGCCGACGGCGATCTCGCCTACCTCGACACCGGAACCGGCGACCCGGTGGTCCTGCTGCATTCAGGCTTCACCGACCACCGGATCTTCGACGCCCAGATCCCGGCCCTGGCCGCCGAGTACCGGGTGATCGCACCGGACGTCCGAGGCCACGGCGCCTCGGCCAACGCCACCGCGCCGTTCCGCTGGGCCGACGATCTCGCCGGGCTGCTGCGCCACCTGGACACCGGTCCGGCCGTGTTCGTCGGTGTGTCGATGGGCGGCGCCATCACCACCGACACGATGGTGGAGTACCCGGAGCTGGTGCGCGCGGCGGTGGTCTGCGGCGCTGCCACCAGCGACTTCCAGTACACCGACCCCTGGGTCCGCCAGGTGCTGGCCGAGCAGGCCGCGGCCCTGGGCGCGGGCGACATGGAGGGCTGGCTCACCGCGTTCTTGCGCCACGTACCCGGCGAGCACCGTGCCGCCGCCGACATCGACCCGGACATCCCGAGCCGGCTGCGCGAGATGGCCCTGGGCACTCTCGCCAAGCACACTCCGGACGAGGAGGACCACCACGTGCCCATGACCGACACCTGGGCCCGCGTTCCGGAGATCGACGTTCCGGTGCTCATCGTCAACGGCGCCCTCGACGCCCCCGACCTGATCGCCGAGGCGGAACGGTTCGCCGGTGCCGTCCGCAACGGCCGTTCCGTGATCATCGACGACGCCGCGCACTACCCCAACATGGAGCGGCCCGAGGAGCTGAACAAGATCCTCCTGGACTTCCTCCGCTCCCTGTGACACCGCGCCGGCGGGCGGTCGGTCAGCCGACGTCCGGCGGCACCGGTGTGCCCTGGTGGTAGTACATGCGCCAGCCGGTCCCCTCGTCACGCTTGCGCCACAGGGAGCCGCGGCGGGCCCAGTGTCCGCAGAAGCGGGTCTTGTAGGTGAGATGTACCAGGCCGGGGGCGAGGAGGACGCCGGTGATCTCCGACGGCTCGTAGCGCGGGCCGTCGGCCTCGCCGCCCGGATGGTCGGGCAGCTCGGCGAGCATCTCCGCGTATGTGTAGCGCCGGCCGGACGCGCCGATCTCGGTGAACTCCGGGTCCAGCAGGCGGGCGACCTCGGCGCGGGAGGAGCGTACGGCGGGGTCCAGCAGGCGCAGTTCGCCCTCGATCGCGGCGTTCACCGCGGCTGTCTCGTCGGTCATCCGCGCATGGTCGCATACGCCCCTGCAGCCCCTTCACGCTCCGGACCCCACTCGCGCCCGAGTGGCGGAGCCGCATGCCGGCACAGTCCCGCGCCCCCAGGGGCGCGGGGAACCGCGCGACCAGCCACAGCGCACCCGTGGCCGCCGCGTGACCCGCGCGCCCCGAGCCACCGGGAGCCCCGGGCTCAGCCCGTCGCGTCGACCAGCGCCAGGTCGTGGAGGCGGTCCGGGGGGCCCGGGCGGGCGTAGTACCAGCCCTGGGCCGTGTCGCAGCCGAGGATGCGGAGCTGTTCGGCCTGGGCTCCCGTCTCCACGCCCTCCACCGTCACCGCCAGGTCGAGGCTGTGGGCCAGGGAGACGATCCCCTCGACGATCTTCAGGTCGACGGGGTCGGCCGGGAACTGCTGCATGCTCTGGGTGAAGGAGCGGTC
The DNA here is from genome assembly GCF_042749965.1 of Streptomyces sp. NPDC059454. Lineage (NCBI taxonomy): Bacteria > Bacillati > Actinomycetota > Actinomycetes > Kitasatosporales > Streptomycetaceae > Streptomyces > Streptomyces sp. NPDC059454. Next base: position 81,921 of record NZ_JBHYVC010000017.1, read on the forward strand.
CAGCTTCAGGACGCTCACCGGGAGCCGGCGCAGGTTGGCCAGGTTGGAGTAGCCGGTGCCGAAGTCGTCCAGGGCGATGTCGACGCCCATCTCCGCCAGCCGGCGCAGCGGCTTCAGCAGGTCGTCGTCCGCGCCGATCAGCGCCGACTCGGTCACCTCCAGGCACAGGGCGTCGGGGGCCACGCCGGTGCGTTCCAGGATGTCCACCGTGTCCTGGACCAGCCCGGGATGCGTGAGCTGGCAGGGCGACAGGTTCACGTTGATGCGCAGCGGACCGAGCGCCTCACCCCCGTGCCGGTCCCGCCACTCACGGGCCTGACGCACCGACTGCTCCAGCACCCAGCGGCCCAGCGGAACGATCAGCCCCGTGTGCTCGGCGAGCGGGATGAACCGGTCGGGGGACAGCACCCCGTGCTGCGGGTGCAGCCAGCGCACCAGCGCCTCGGCGCCCCGCACACTGCCGTCACCGAGATGCACCAGAGGCTGGTACTCGATGAAGAACTCGCCCCGGTCCAGGGCCGTCGGCAGCGCCGTGGTGAGCCCGTGCCGGGTGATGGCGCGGGCGTCGGCCTCCGGGTCGGCGAGCTCGAACCGGTTGCCGCCCGCCGACTTGGCCCGGTACATGGTGATGTCGGCGCTGCGCAGCACCTCCGCCGCGCTGCGTTCCCCGGCCGGTCCCTCGACGATGCCGATGCTGCCGCGCACGGTCAGCTCCCGGCCGTCCACGCTGATCGGGGCGAGCAGCGCGTTCATGATGCGGGCGGCGAGCTCGTCGACGGTGCGCTCGGTGTCGGGGCCGGTGGTCAGCGCCACGAACTCGTCGCCGCCGAGCCGGGCCACCATCTCGCCGGACGCGGTGGCACAGGCCTGCAGCCGGTCGGCGACCTCGACGAGCAGCCGGTCGCCGGCCGCGTGCCCGAGGCTGTCGTTGACGGTCTTGAAGCCGTCCAGGTCGAGGTAGCACAGCCCGAACCGCTGGCCCTCGCCGGCGCCGAGCGCCTTCTCCAGCCGCTCGAAGAAGAACGCCCGGTTGGGCAGCCCGGTCAGCGCGTCGTGGGTGGCCTCGTACCGCAGCCGGAGGTTGAGCAGCCGCCGCTCGGTGGTGTCCTCCATGAGGGCGAGCTGGTACTGCGGGTCGCCGTCGGCGTCGCGCAGCAGGGACACCGTCAGGTTGGTCCACAGGACCGTTCCGTCCGGGCGGTAGAACGCCTTCTCGAGGTGGTAGTGCTCGCGCGCGCCGCTCACCAGCTCGTCGTAGAGCCGCCACGTCTGCGGGGCGTCGTCGGGGTGGACCCACTCCTTGACCCTGCGGCCGCGCAAGGCCTGCTCGGACAGACCGAACATGCGCCGCAGCGCGCCGTTGACCTGCAGGACGTTGCCCTCCAGGTCGGCGATGCCGATTCCTATGGCCGCGCCCTCGAACACCGCGCGGAACCGGGCCTCGGTGGCGTGCAGCGCCTGCGCCACCACGCCCTGGGCCTCCAGCGCGGCCCGCGCGACGGCCTCCTGCTCGGCCAGCGTCCGCTCGCGCAGCGCCTGCGCGAACCCGGCGGCCATGGCGTGCTGGAGCCTGCCGGAGCGCGCCCGCAGATCCTCCCGGTCGCCGTCCCCGCCGCAGTACAGGACGAGATAGGCGTCCACGCAGTCCAGGGTCCGGCTGAGTGCCTCCGGGTCGGTGCAGTGCGCCTCCACCAGCGCGGCCCCGACCGTCCGGCCCGCGTCCGCGTCGAACGACCGGGCCCGCAGCGCCTCACTCAGCAGCCGGGCCAGCGGCAGCAGCAGCTCCTCGAACTCCGGGCGGGTCGACGACGTCGAGGTCACCGGGAAGACCGCCCGGCTCCAGATCGTCGCGAACCGGCGCAGTCTGTCCTCCGGCCCGTCCGGCTCCGCGCTCACGCCGTACGCCCCACGCCCGCGAAACCGGAGAACGCGTAAGGATCCTCGTCCTTCGGTGCGGTGTCCGGCCGCCACTGCGGCATCGGCACCAGTCCGGGTTCCACCATGTCGTACCCCTCGAAGAACCGCGCGATCTCCTCGCGCGTGCGCATGATCAGCGGGTTGCGAATGTCCTGGTACACGTCCACCGCCCCCTCGGCCCGCTCCGCCGGCAGCGGGATTCCCTCGTACGAGGCATGGGTGAGCACCAGCATGCTGCCCGGCGCGAGGGCCCGGCGCAGTTCGGCCACCGCCGCGTACGGGTCGTCCGCGTCTTCCACGAAGTGCAGTATGGCAACGAGAAGCAGTGCCACCGGCCGATTCAGGTCGATCAGCCGCAGCACTTCAGGACTGCTGATGATCTCCTGCGGCTTGCGGAGGTCCGCGGCGACGACGCCCACGCCGTCGGTGCCCTCCAGAACGGCCTGGCTGTGCGCCACGGCCACCGGGTCGTGGTCGACGTACATCACCCGTGCGCCCGGTACGGCCGCCTGCGCCACCTCGTGGACGTTGCCGAACGTCGGGATGCCGGAACCGATGTCCAGGAACTGGGTGATGCCCTCGCCGGCCGCGAAACGCACCGCCCGCCGCATGAAGGCACGGTTCGCCTGCATGATCTTGGGCAGGCCCGGCATGAACTCCATGGCCCTGCGGGCCGCTTCCCGGTCGACCTCGAAGTTGTGCGAACCGCCCAGGTAGTAGTCGTACATCCGGGAGACGCTGGGCACCGAGATGTCGATGCTCCGCGGGGCCCAGGCGGGACGCTCCATGTAGCTCTCCAAGGCGTAGGCGATCCGGTGTTCGAGCAGAGGCTACTGATCGCCCGCCAAAGGAGCGACCCCAAACGGAAATTGACCATCCGTTCCCGGTCACTGCCAGCGGCACGTGCCTGTTCGGTCTTCCGTGAAAGCGTGACGACGTGTGTCCGTGATGTTCCGGAGAGTTCCGGCACGCCGGGAAGTGCGCGGAGGAGGGTGCCGGCAATCTCCCTTGTGCGCGGCTGGTCCCGGTGCCGCCGGTCGGGCGCCGGGAAGTCGCCGCGCCGACGGCACCGGTTGCCGACGGTGGCGCGTGCCACTCCCGCGATACGGGAGATCTCCGTGGCTGTCACCTGGGCCGACGGCTGGGGCGTGACCTGTTCTCACCTCTCGTCGGGAACGGCGAACACGACGCACCACCCGTCAAACCTGTTGAGCGGACAACGCCAAGGGCATCTCCGGTGCCGTCCGGTCCCGCTTCGACACCTCGCGCATCGCCGACCGCACGCTCAGCGGCATCGTCGCCCACCCCTCTTCCTCGGCAAGATCGACATCGAGCGGGACCGGATGACCCTGACCGACCGCAACCTGATGGGCGCCAAGCACGTCGCCGACATCACGCGGGCCGTCATCGCCGGCCCCGGCGGCCGTGTCGGCAAGAAGTACGACGGACGCGAACGATGACTTCGAGCCGATCGCCTCCGCCCCGATCACGCGTCAGAGGCGAGCGGATCTGTTCGCCACATGATCAGCGGAGCGGCACAGGCATCGGCTCACTCGTCGATCGACGTACCGAAGCGCGCGTCGGTTCCGGAAGCGCCGAGCGAGCCTCCGCCGTACGACCACGATCCGGTGCTCACCGTTCCGGTCGTGGAGGCGGCGAGCCACCAGACCACCCCGTCGTCGGTGTTCTCGCCGGGTGCCGCGGCCAGCAGCTCGGAGCGGCCGTCGGCGTCCGTGTCGGCGAGCCGGACCTGTCCGCCCCAGCGGTCCCCCTTCTCCGCCGTGCCGGGTACGCCCGCCGAGTTCTGGTCGAAGGACTCCGCGCCCACCGCGGTCAGCCCGGCGGCCGAGCCGCGCAGGATCCGCACCCCGCCCGCGTCCGCCACGGTGCCGATGTCCTCGCCGGGCACGCCCACGGCCAGATCGGCGTAACCGTCACCGTCGATGTCGGCGAGGGAGACATCGGCGCCGAAGCCGTCGCCCAGTTCGGCGGTGCCCGGCACGCCGGCGGTGTACTGGGTCCATACCTGGGCGGGAGTGCCGAGTCCGTCCACGTTCTCCATGCCGTCTTCGGAGCCCAGATAGACGCCGGCGGATCCACCCGTGAGGGGTTCGTTCTCGTCCTCGGGCTTGTCGGGCTTGCCGTAGACCAGGTCGTCGTATCCGTCGTTGTTGATGTCGCCGGACGCCGTGGCGGAGCCGCCGACGAGGCCGCGGGTGTAGACCGGCCCGTCCGCGGCGCCCATGTACAGGGAGGACCGTGGTCTGTAGTCCTCCTCCAGGCTGCTGCCGGACACGAGCAGGTCCGCGTATCCGTCGCCGTCGTAGTTCCCGGTGGTCAGGGAAGCGGGCCGTATGGAGTCGCGGCCGGGGACACCGGCGGTGTCGAGCCGGCCCGTCCCTTCCAGGGAGCCGGCGTCGTAGGTGAACAGGGAGGCGCCCCCGCGGTCGGCCACGGCGAGGACGTCGCCCGGTGTGGTTCCGGAGAGCCGGGCGGCGGCGACGGCCAGGCCGAACCGGGCGTCCGCCGCGGGCGCGTCCGGCATCAGGGTGACGCTGCGGGCGGGGGTCAGCCCGGCCGGGGATCCGTAGAGGACCGTCACCCGGCCCGCGTCGCTCACGGAACCCTCGTCCTCACCCGGCGCGGCGACGATCGCGTCGTCGTAGCCGTCGGCGTCGAGGTCCCCCGTGGCCACGGCGGTGCCGAAGCCGTCACCGGACTCGGCGGAGCCCGGGACGCCCGCGGCCGCCTGACCGAAGACGGCGGTGCGGACCCGGGGGATGCTGGTGGCGGTGCCCATGCCGCTCGCGGCGCCGTACTGGACGGTGACGTAGCCCGCCCCCTTCCTGCCGCCGTCGGTGCCGCCCGGAGCGCCGGTCAGGACGTCGTCGTAGCCGTCGCCGTCGAAGTCGCTGTCGCGGTCCTCGGCGTAGGTGCCTTCGGGCGCGCCCGCGAAGGCTGCGGGCACGGCGGTGAGGGTCACACCGCTCAGCAGCAGGAAGGACGCGGCAGCAACGGCAGTGGAACGTCTGTGGGTCATGATCTGCTCCCATGCGCGGGGCAACGGCGGGTCGCGGTCACAGGTTGGATCCATGGCGCACAGGGAAAGTTGCGGCCCGCCGGTCTTCTGTGACAGAGGGGTGACACTGATGCCGGGAGGGGGCTGACGCAGGTCCGGGTGACAGGGCGGGTCACGCGACCCGGAGGGCCGGTGTGGTCATGACGGTTTCGGATGCGTCGGGTGCGGCAGGCCGAAGTTCGGCCGTGGCGTGTTCGGTGATGTCCGCGGGTCACAGCCGGTTGGGGGCATCCGCGGTGAAGTCACGGCGGACCGGGTTCCCTCCCCTGGTCCTGTGCGTTCTCACCTTGGACGACATGGCCCTCTGCACTTCCATGGGTACCGGTGAATCGCGGCAGAACGGTCCGCCCCTCCGCGGGCTGCGGAGGGGCGGACACGGGGCCGGCGGCATCCGGAGCGGACGACACCCTGGGGAGGTTGTTACTTCTCCGACGCGCCGACCGGCTTTCCGTCGGGCCGTACGGCGTACCAGGTGCCGCCGACGCCCTGACCGTTGGTGTCGCCGGGAGCCTTGTCACCGGCGAAGGTGTAGATGGGCCAGCAGTCGATGGTCTGCTGGTCGGCGCCGTCCGGGCGGGTGAAGGTCATGTAGCCCTCCTTCTCGATGCCCTTGGTGTCGGCGAAGTCGACCGGCGAGACCACCGGCCACTTCTCCAGGCAGGCGCCGGTGCAGGCCGACACGGGCTTCGGCCAGGCCTCGTCCTTCATGAAGCGGTAGACGGTCATGCCGTTCTTGTCGACGACGACCTCGCCCAGCTTCGGGTCCTCGCGGGTGGACAGCCCGGGCTGGTCGGCCGCCTGCGCCTTCTTGCCCTCGGGGTTCAGCGCGTACCACTTGCCGCCCACGCCCTGGCCCTTGACGTCCCCGGCGTTGACGTCCTTGACGTAGCGGTAGGCCGGCCAGCCGGCGACGGTGAGCTGCCTGGTGCCGTCGGCCCGGGCGACCGACCCGAGCAACGACCTGTCGATGCCCTCGCCGGCCGTGGCGTCGTCGGCGGGCACCGGCGGCCAGGTCTTGGCGCAGTCGTCCTCGCAGTTGGAAGCGGGCGGCTCGGCGGTGTCCTGGTCGAAGCGGTACAGGGTCAGACCGAGGCTGTCGGTCACCACCTTGCCCAGTTCGGCGTTGGTGGAGACGTTCAGTTCGCCCGCCGTGTCGGAGGGACTCGCCGATGCCTGGGCGCCGTCTCCGGCCTGGCCCGCGCCGATGTTGCCGACGTCCCCGGCCCCGGCCGTGGCACCGACGTTCTGGCTGGAGGCGGGCGGTGGGCTTTCCTGCCCGCACGCCGTGGTCAGGGCCAGCACCGCCGCGGCGCTCGCCACCAGTGAGGCGGTCCGCCAGGAGGTCTTCATCGTCAACTCCACATCATCGCAAGGGTCTTGCAGCGCCCTGCTGTGCCGCCGCTCGACGATGGGTACGCACGGAGGCACGGGTCGTGTTCAACGGTGGCCCGGATTTCTTTTGTTAACTCCTTCGGGGCAATCATCGGGATCCCGGGCGTGGCCCGGCGGCACACGACTCATGATCCTCGTCGTGCAAGCACTCGTACCGACCCCATCCCGCGCCGCCGCATGCGCGTTGGCCGCGGCGACGCTGATCTGGGCGCTCGTCGGCACACCCGGCACGGCCGTGGCCGATGCCTGCGCGTACGCCTCGACGGGGCCGGACGGCACGGAGGCGGTGGCGATCGCGGGACACGTCACCTGGACCGACCCCCCGGTCTGCTCACCGCCGCCGCCGTCCCCCACACCCACACCTACGCCCACTCCCACGCCCTCTCCGAAGCCCCCGTCCCCGCCGCCCCCGTCCGAGCCCGAGCCCGAGCCCACGTCGGCCACACCGCCCCCGCCGCCGAAGCCCCGTCCGGCCCCGCCCCCCGAGCCGCCGCCCCCGCCGGCCGCCCGTCCGGCACCGTCCGCCGGCCGTCCGGCGCCGGCTCCCGTCCCGCCGCCGCGCCCGCGCCCTTCTCCGCCGCCCTCACCGGCCCCGGCGCCCTCGGCCACGCCGAAGCCGCGTCCGTCCGTGACGCCCGTGCGCTACCCGCGGTACCGCGCGGCCCCGGTCCGGCGGACCTCCGGCGGTGCCACGTCGCCGCTCACCTTCGTCCTGCTCATCACGGTGCCCGCCGTGGTCGCCGTCGCCGCGCTGCGTCCGCGCTGAGGCCCGGACCGATCCGACCCCTTCTGGAGGCATCTCTTGCCGGAATGGCTTGTTCTCACCCTCGCGATGCTCGCCGCCTGTGTCGTCGTGGTGGTCATCACCCTCGTACGGCACCGCAGGGCGGCCGACGACGAGGATCCCAGCGAGACCCCGGACGTCATCGAGTACATGACGATGTGGATCGGCGTGGTGTACGCCATCGTCCTGGGCCTCGCCATCGCCGGCGTCTGGGAGGGACGCAGCGCCGCCCAGGAGCACGTACGGGCGGAGGCGGTGGCACTGCACGAGATCACCGAGCGGGTACGGGTCTATCCCGCCGAGGTGCGCGACCGCATCCGGGGCGATGTCAACGCCTATGTCGGACACGTCGTCACCACCGAGTGGCGGGCCATGGCCGACGACGGCCGGGTCACCGAGCGCGGCACCGAACTGCTCGACCGGGTCCGCCGGGACGTCACCGACTACGAGCCGCGGACGGACTTCGAGGCGCAGGCCTACCAGCCGCTCGTGGACCAGGTGGCCGCCGCCGACGAGGCGCGCAGCGCGCGGGCCGAGTCGACCGGGGAGACCATGCCGGGCGTGGTGTGGTTCGGGCTGATCTCCGGGGCCGCTGTCACCATCGGGATGATCTTCGCGCTGCAGATCCGGCGTACTCCCCGGGAGATGGTCCTCGCCGGGCTGTTCTCCGCGCTGATCGCCTTCCTGCTCTTCCTCATCTGGGACTTCGACGCCCCCTACAGCCGGGGCCTCGCCGCGTCGGCGGACCCGTTCCTGCGACTCTTCCCGGACATCGAGGGCTGACACCACCCGCGGAGCAGTGGAACGTCGCCCCGGATCCCGCGGGATCCGGGGCGAGCGGTGTGCGAACTCGTGCGAAACGGCGGCCCGGAGGGGACAGCGGTTCAGATCCGCTTCTCGGCGCGGCGGCGCATCCAGAAGACACTGCTGCCGACGACCGCGGCGGTCACCAGGGCCCCGCCGATGGCCATGTCGGTCGGGGTCGCCCCGCTGGTGCTGCTCCCGCCGATACCGCCGCGGACACCGCCGATGACGGTGAAGGCGGCCGGCCGGGTCAGGCTCCGGCCGGAGCAGTGGACCGTGATGTCGTAGGGACCGGGACGGGCGTCGGAGTCGATGGTGGCGGTGCCCTTCGAGGTGTCGTTGGCGCCGCTGATGGGCGTCAGATCCGTCCGGGGGAAGGCGTTGGAGGTCGCCGTGCCGCCGTTGGGGCAGCCGTCGACCGTGATGGTCAGCTGGCCGCCGCGGGCGATGACGCTGGGCAGGGCGACGATGTTGGACGGGTTGGGCACCCGGCCGGAGTCCGCGACCGCCGCCGGGGCGGCGACCCCGAGGACGGCGACCGCGACGCCGGCGGCCGCCAGGGCACGTGAATTGCGCATGTGATCCTCCGCGGAAGACGCCCCGGGTCCCGTTCCCGGTCGATCGGCGAGAAAGCGCCTCCCGGAAAGACCCTCAGTTGCCCTGCGCACGCCCGCATTTCGGGAATGGTCCGTACCGGTGAGGCGAACCCCGTGCGGAAAACCCCGGGAGGGGATATCGCCGCAGGTCACGGACCGTCAGAAAATCTTCGTCCGGTACCGCCCCGGATGGCGCACCCGGTCGCGTCGGGCCACCCGTTCGCCGCCGCCCCGTCGCCGGTCGCGCACGCGGCCTTTAGCGTTTTCCTCATGCGCGAGTGGTACGGCGACGGCCGTGTCGAGAGGGGAAGGCGAATGTCTGCTTTCGAGCCGGCCGAAGCCGAATGGGAGGCGCGGCGGAAGAAGCGCGCCCCCTGGGGCGTGATAGCGCTGGTTCTGCTCACCGGCCTCGCGCTCATCCGGAACGGTTCGGGGGAATTCGACGTGGGCCCGCCGCAGCCGGCCGGCGCGGCCGCCGCCGACAGCCGGATGCCCGGCACCGCCACGGCAGCGGCGGTGCGGCCGCTGCCGTACGCGATCCCGGACCGGGTCGTGATCCCGGCGATCCGGGTGGACGCACCCGTCATTCCGGTGGGCCTGGACGCGGAGGGCTGGGTGGACGCGCCGCCGCCCCAGGACCCCAATCTGGCGGGCTGGTTCACCGGCGCCGTCTCACCGGGCGAGAAGGGCACGGCGGTCGTCGTCGGCCATGTCGACAACGCGCAGGGACCGGCCGTGTTCTACGGGCTCGGAGCGCTGAAGAAGGGAAACCGCGTCGAGATCACCCGCAAGGACGGGAAGACCGCCGTGTTCGAGATCTACGGCATCGAGGTCTTCGCGAAGAACAACTTCCCCGGCGACCGGGTCTACGCCTCCAAGGGGACCGCGGAACTGCGGGTCATCACCTGCGGCGGCGGTTTCTCCCCGCAGAACGGCTACGACGGGAACGTGGTCGCCTTCGCCCGCCTGGCCGAGGTCCGCTGAGCGGTCCCGCGGCCGGGCGGGCGGGACCGCTCAGGCGTACTGCCGGCGGGGCACGGTGACGTGGTACCCGGAGTCCAGCAGTCCGGGCAGGTAGGCGCGCAGGGCCCGCACGCTCTGCGAGCGGTCGCCCCCGGCGTCGTGCGACAGCACCACGACGCCGGGGGCGGCGCCGTCCTCCACCCGCTCGACGATGGCGCGGGTACCGGGCTCGGTCCAGTCGAGGGTGTCGACCGTCCAGGCCAGCGGTTCCATGCCCAGCTCGGCGCCGAGCTGGAAGGCGGCGCGGTTCCAGGCGCCGTAGGGTGCGCGGAACCACTCGGGGCGCTCGCCGCAGACCTGCTCGATGACGTCGCTGGTGCGTTCCATCTCGGAGCGGATCCGGGCGCGCCGCAGCCGGGTGAGCAGGGGGTGGGTCCAGGTGTGGTTGCCGACCACATGCCCCTCGTCGGCCATCCGGGCCAGCAGGTCCCGGTTGTCGGCCGCCATCTCCCCGCACACGAAGAACATCGCCCGCACCTCGTACCGGGCCAGGGTGTCGAGGATGTGCGGGGTGTAGCGGGGGTCGGGTCCGTCGTCGAAGCTCAGCACCATGGTGCGGCCGTGTCCGGGCACGCGCAGCAGCGGTTCGCGCCGTACCGGCGTCCTGCCGTGCGGGGCACGCGGCGGGCCGTAGCCGGTCAGGGGCCTCAGCCGGTACTCGGAGGGCTTGAGCGGGCGGCGGGCCGCCCGGGCGCCGGCGGCCGGCGGCGGCACGGCCCGCTTCCCGGCGCCCGGCGCGAACACCGCGGCCACACCGGCGGCGCCCAGGGAGACGGCGCCGGCGAGCAGCGCCCGGCGCCGGGTCAGCAACTGATCCTTCTGCATGACTCATCAGTCGCCCCACCGGAGGCCGCCGCACCTCAGCGACACCGGTGCGGCGGCACGATCTCACCCGATCGGCGCAGCGCGGGGCGACGGGCCGCGAAGGACGGGTGGAGGCCGGGGCGCCGGACTCCGATAGCCTCGCTGCCGTGACGGAACAGCAGTCCCATCGGTTCGAACGGGGCACGGACGGCCCGAAGGTGATCGTGGCCGGCATGGACGGTTCCGACTCCTCGCTGCGCGCGGCGGCGTACGCCGCCGGCCTGGCCCGGCGCCAGGGCGCGCTGCTCGCCCTCGTGTACGTGCAGCCGGTGCTGGCCGCGGGAGCGGCGCTCGGCGCGCCGGTGGCCGACACGACCGAGGAGATAGCCGAGGAGCTGGTGGCGCAGGTCAGGGACGCGATGGAGCGGATCAAGGGCATCTTCGACATCCGCTGGGAGTTCCACACCTTCCGCGGCGACCCCTACAACGGACTGGTGAAGGCGGCCGACGACCTCAAGGCGGACGCCGTGGTGGTGGGCGCCTCGGAGCAGGCGGGACACCGGATCATCGGCTCGGTCGCGATCCGCCTGGTGAAGGCGGGCCGGTGGCCGGTGACGGTGGTGCCGTAGGGCGGCTCATCGCTCCAGCAGCATCCGCTGCAGCTCACGGGCCGCGCGGGGCGGGGCCACGTCGCTGCGGTGGGCCAGGGCGATGGTGCGGTACAGGCCCGGACGGGCCAGCGGGGTGACGCGCAGTCCGTGACCGGAGCGGGCGGCCACCATCCGCGGCACCACCGCCACTCCCAGCCCCGCCCGTACGAAACCCAGTACCGCGTCCATCTCGCCGCCCTCCACCGCGAATCCGGGCTCGAAGCCCTCCGCCCGGCACGCCGCCACGGTCAGCTCGCGCAGGTCGTAGCCGTGCCGGAACATCACCAGGCGTTCGCCCTCCAGGTCGGCGATGCGCACGGTGCGCCGGCCCCGTCCCGGCCGCGGGGCGTCCGGGGAGGAGACGACCACCAGGTCCTCGCGCAGCAGCTCCACCGTGGTGAGCGCGGGGGAGGGGGTCGGCAGCGGCAGGACCACCAGGGCGAGGTCGAGGGCGCCGCGGGCCAGCTCCCGCACCAGGTCGTGGGAGCCGCCCTCCTCGATCAGCAGCCGGACGCCCGGGTAGCGGTCGTGGAAGGCGCGCAGTACGTCCGGCAGCAGTCCGGTGCACAGGCTCGGCGTCGCGCCCAGCCGCACCCGCCCGCTGCGCAGCTGTGCCACCTCCTGCACCTCGTGCCGGGCGGTGTCCGCGTCGGCGAGGATCCGCCGGGCCAGCGGCAGCAGCGCCTCGCCCGCGTCGGTCAGCGTGATGTTCCCGCGCGCCCGCCGGAACAGGTCCGCCCCCAGCTCCCGCTCCAGTGCCTTGATCTGCTGCGACAGCGACGGCTGCGCGACATGGACCAACTCCGCGGCCCGGGTGAAGTGCCGGGTCTCGGCGACGGCCACGAAGTACTGGAGCTGCTGGAACTGCACCCGGCCATCATAGGGTCTCCCTATCGAAACCAGCCGGACCATGTCTTGGACCGATGGGGCCCTCCGGCCCTAGCGTCGGTGGCATGGCTCTGGCAACGCGGACGGACCGACGGCCGTCCATGGCACGCACCGTGTGGGACTCGACCGTCGGCAAGAAGACAGTGATGGCGGTCAGCGGCCTGATCATGCTGTTGTACCTGGTCGCCCACATGATCGGGAATCTGAAGATCTTCTTCGGGGCCGGTGAGTTCAACCACTACGCCCACTGGCTGCGCACCGTCGGCGAACCGTTCATGCACTACGAGTGGACGCTGTGGCTGATCCGCGTCGTGCTCGTCGTCGCCGTGGTCGCCCACGCCGTCTCCGCCTACCAGCTCAGCCGCCGCGACATCAAGGCGCGCCCCAGCAAGTACGTGCACAAGAAGGCGCGGGCGAGCTACGCCACCCGCACCATGCGCTGGGGCGGCGTCATCCTCGCCCTGTTCATCGTCTGGCACCTCCTCGACCTGACCACCGGCACCGTGCATTCCGGCGGCTTCGAGACCGGCAAGCCCTACCAGAACGTCGTGGACACCTTCTCCACCTGGTACGGCAACGTCGTCTACGTCGTCGCGATGCTCGCCGTCGGCCTGCACATCCGGCACGGCTTCTGGAGCGCCGCCCAGACCCTCGGCGTCGGCAGCCGCACCCGCGACCGCGCCCTCAAGACCACCGCCAATGCCCTCGCGCTGCTGCTCACGGCCGGCTTCCTCGCCGTACCCGTGGGCGTCATGACCGGAGTGGTGAGCTGACCATGACTTCCTACACCGAGTACGCGACCGGTGAGCCGGTCGTCGACACCAAGGCCCCCGCCGGCCCGGTCCACGAGCGCTGGGACAAGCGCCGCTTCGAGGCCAGGCTGGTCAACCCCGCCAACCGGCGCAAGCACACGGTCATCGTGGTCGGCACCGGTCTCGCGGGCGGCTCCGCCGGGGCGACCCTCGCCGAACAGGGCTACCACGTCGTCCAGTTCTGCTACCAGGACTCCCCGCGCCGCGCCCACTCCATCGCCGCGCAGGGCGGCATCAACGCGGCGAAGAACTACCGCAACGACGGCGACTCCGTGCACCGCCTGTTCTACGACACCGTCAAGGGCGGCGACTTCCGGGCCCGCGAGTCCAACGTCCACCGCCTCGCGCAGATCTCCGTGGAGATCATCGACCAGTGCGTGGCCCAGGGGGTGCCCTTCGCCCGCGAGTACGGCGGACTGCTCGACACCCGTTCCTTCGGCGGCGTCCAGGTCTCCCGCACCTTCTACGCCCGCGGCCAGACGGGCCAGCAACTCCTCCTCGGCGCCTACCAGGCCCTGTCCCGGCAGATCGCCGCCGGCAACGTCGAGATGCACCCGCGCACCGAGATGCTCGACCTGATCGTCGTCGACGGGCGGGCCCGCGGCATCGTCGCCCGGGACCTGATCACGGGGAAGATCGACACGTACTTCGCGGACGCCGTCGTCCTCGCCAGCGGCGGCTACGGCAACGTCTTCTACCTGTCGACGAACGCCATGAACTCCAACGCCACCGCGATCTGGCGGGCGCACCGGCGCGGCGCGTACTTCGCCAACCCCTGCTTCACCCAGATCCACCCCACCTGCATCCCGCGCACCGGCGACCACCAGTCCAAGCTGACGCTGATGAGCGAGTCGCTGCGCAACGACGGCCGGATCTGGGTGCCGAAGGCCAAGGGCGACGACCGGCCGCCGAGCAGGATCCCCGAGGACGAGCGCGACTACTACCTGGAGCGCATCTACCCCTCCTTCGGCAACCTGGTGCCCCGTGACATCGCTTCCCGCGCCGCGAAGAACGTCTGCGACGAAGGCAGGGGGGTGGGTCCCGGCGGCCAGGGCGTCTACCTCGACTTCGCCGACGCCATCGAGCGGATGGGCCGGGGGGCCGTCGAGGCCAAGTACGGCAACCTCTTCGACATGTACCAGCGGATCACCGACGAGGACCCGTACCGGGTGCCGATGCGGATCTACCCCGCCGTGCACTACACGATGGGCGGACTGTGGGTCGACTACGACCTCCAGACCACCGTCCCGGGCCTGTTCGCGATCGGCGAGGCCAACTTCTCCGACCACGGCGCCAACCGCCTCGGCGCCTCCGCGCTGATGCAGGGCCTGGCCGACGGCTACTTCGTCCTCCCGGCCACCGTCAACGACTACCTGGCCCGCAACCCGCACCAGGAGGAGGTCACCGACGAACACCCGGTGGTGCAGGAGGTGCTGGCCGAGACCGAGGACCGGCTGAACCTGCTGCTGTCCGTGGACGGCGACCGCACCCCCGACTCCTTCCACCGCGAGGTCGGCGAACTCATGTGGGAGTTCTGCGGCATGGCCCGCACCGACTCCGGGCTGCGCAAGGCCCTGGAGCGCATCCCGCAGATCCGCGAGGAGTTCTGGCGGCGCATCAAGGTCCCCGGCACCGGGGAGGAGTTCAACCAGTCGCTGGAGAAGGCCAACCGCGTCGTCGACTACCTGGAGCTCGCCGAGCTGATGTGCCTCGACGCGCTGCACCGCTCCGAGTCCTGCGGCGGCCACTTCCGCGAGGAGTCCCAGACCCCCGACGGCGAGGCCGCGCGCCGGGACGACGCGTTCTCCTACGCCGCCGCCTGGGAGTTCACCGGCACCGGCGAGGCTCCCGTCCTGCACAGGGAAGACCTGGTCTTCGAGTACGTCCACCCCACCCAGCGGAGCTACGCATGAAGCTCAACCTGCGCGTCTGGCGGCAGAAGAACGCCGGCGCCGACGGCGCCATGTCCACGTACGAGGTGGACGGCATCTCACCCGACATGTCCTTCCTGGAGATGCTCGACACCCTCAACGAGGAACTCATCCTCAAGGGCGAGGACCCGGTCGCCTTCGACCACGACTGCCGCGAGGGCATCTGCGGCGCCTGCTCGCTCGTCATCAACGGCGACGCCCACGGGCCCGAGCGCACCACCACCTGCCAGCTGCACATGCGGTCCTTCGAGGACGGCGACACCATCGACGTCGAGCCGTGGCGGGCATCCGCCTTCCCGGTCGTGAAGGACCTGGTGGTCGACCGGTCCGCCTTCGACCGGATCATCCAGGCCGGCGGCTACATCACGGCGCCGACGGGATCCGCGCCGGAGGCGCACGCCACGCCGGTGCCGAAGCCGGACGCGGACCTCGCCTTCGAACACGCGGAGTGCATCGGCTGCGGGGCGTGCGTCGCGGCCTGCCCCAACGGCGCGGCGATGCTCTTCACCTCCGCGAAGATCAACCACCTGAACGTGCTGCCGCAGGGGGCGCCCGAGCGGGAGACGCGGGTGCTGGACATGGTGGCGCAGATGGACGAGGAGGGGTTCGGGGGGTGCACCCTCGCGGGGGAGTGTGCCACCGCGTGTCCGAAGGGCATTCCGCTGACGTCCATCACGGGGATGAACAAGGAGTGGTTGCGGGCCACTCGTAAGGTGAGCAAGCGGTAGCGCCGTACGGCAGCGGGCCGCAGCCCGGCTGCGGGCCGTCAGCGGCCTGTCGCGCCCACGCGGCGGAGCCGCGCGATGTCGCGCCCCGCGCCCCTTCGGGGCGTTTTGGTGAACGTTCGCCGAGAAGGTGCGGACGGGCGGGGCCGGGAGAGGTGCTCCTTCCGGCCCCGTCTCGCTTTTCGCTCCTGGCATTCAGCATCTCCACATCCGTACTCCCGGCTCCGGTCACGTACACGCCAACCCCGGTCGGAAGAACAGGGGTGTCCCCACCCCCGCTCCGGCGCGTGATCAGGAGAGAGCCATGACCGGCGTACTGACCGTCGACCACCCCCCGCAGCCCGCCGCCCCCACCCGCTACACCGTCACCCTCGCCCGCGACGAGGAGGACGTGCGTGCCGCTCAGCGGTTGCGGTACGACGTCTTCGCGGGGGAGATGGGTGCCCTGCTGGCCACCCCACAGCCCGGGCTGGACGTCGACCCCTTCGACGCGTACTGCGACCACCTGCTCGTCCGTGAGGAGGTCAGCGGTCAGGTCGTCGGCACCTACCGGCTGCTGCCGCCGGAGCGCGCCGGGATCGCCGGGCGGCTGTACGCGGAGGGCGAGTTCGACCTGTCGGGGCTCGACGCGATACGGCCGTCCCTCGTCGAGGTCGGCCGCTCCTGCGTGCACCCCGACCACCGTGACGGCGCGGTCATCGGACTCATCTGGGCCGGTATCGCCCGCTACATGACCGACCACGGCCACGCCTGGCTGGCCGGCTGCTGTTCCGTCCCGCTGGCCGACGGCGGCACGCTCGCCTCCGCCACCTGGGACCGGGTGCGGGCGGGGCACCTCGCCCCCGAGGAGTACCGGGTACGCCCGCTGCTGCCCTGGCGGCCGGGCCCCTCGGCGCCCGCCGCCCCCGCCGAGCTGCCCGCCCTGCTGCGCGGCTACCTCCGGCTCGGCGCCTGGGTCTGCGGCGAGCCCGCGCACGACGTGGACTTCGGTGTCGCCGACCTCTATGTGCTGCTGCCGATGGACCGGGTCAACCCCCGCTATCTGCGGCACTTCCTCTCCCTCGTCCCCGCCTGATGAGCGTCTGGCTTCCGGGCGCGCCCTGCACCCCGCGGGACTGTGTGGAACCGACGGCGTCCGCGGCGGCCGTACCGCTGGCGGTGCTGCGGCTGGCGGCGGTGGGCCTGCTGGTCCTCGCCGGGATCGCGCTGCTCCCGCTCGGGCGGCGGATCCCGGCGGGCGCGGTACGCCGGTGGTGCCGGTGGATCGTACGGGCCGCCGGGGTCCGGGTCCGTATCGCCGGGGCCGCGGTGCCCACGGGCGGACTGCTGCTCGTCGCCAACCACATCTCCTGGCTGGACGTGCCGCTGCTCGCGGCGGTCCGTCCGGCCCGGATGCTGGCCAAGACCGAGATACGGCGCTGGCCCGTGGCGGGGGCGCTGGCGGCGCGCGGCGGCGTGCTGTTCATCGACCGTGACAGGCTGCGCGCCCTGCCGGACACGGTTGCCGCGCTCGCCGGTGTCCTGCGTTCCGGCGCGGCGGTCGCGGCGTTCCCGGAGGGCAGCACCTGGTGCGGCCGGGCCCGGGGGAACTTCCGCCGCGCGGTCTTCCAGGCGGCGCTGGACGCCCGGGTTCCGGTACAGCCGGTGCACATCGGCTACCGGAGTGCGTGCGGAATTCCGGCCACCGCGCCGGCCTTCGTCGGCGACGACACGCTCCTCGCCTCGCTGTGGCGCGTGGCGTCGGCCCGTGGCGTGGTCGCGGAGGTCGAGGTGCGAGCTCCCCTCCCGCCGGGGAGCCACATCGACCGCCGCGCCCTGGCGCGCGCGGCGCAGCCGGAGGCGGTGGCGGAACACGAGGGCGGTCACCACGAGTGAGCACTGTGGAAAATTAAGTACCCTTTGTCGCCTTTATTCAGTTTTTGGCAGGAGATTCGGGAGAACCCGTGAGAGGCGACCTTCGAAAGGAGGGTGATGGAAGATGATCACCCGCGAAGAGATCTCGATCCTGCTGGATCATCCGGTGTACGACGGGGACGGGAACAAGGTCGGCGACGCGAAGCACGTCTTCCTCGACGACGCGAGCGGACGCCCCGAGTGGGTGACCGTCAAGACAGGCATGTTCGGCTCCAGTGAGTCGTTCATCCCCATCCGTGACGCCGCCCTGGTGAAGGACCACCTCGAGGTCCCCTACCGCAAGGACAAGATCAAGGGCGCGCCCAACGTCGACATCGACGCGGGCGGCCACCTGTCGGTGGACGAGGAACACCGTCTGTACGACTACTACGGGATCGACTGGGACTCCGTGCTGGCCGAGCCCGGCGAACGCGACCGGTCCCCCGGCATGGGCACGGCCGGTACGGCGGGAGCCGCCGGAACAGCCGGAGCGGCGGGCGCCGCCGGTACGGCGGGCATGGCCGGCCGTCGGGGCGACACCTCCCGGCCGGCACCGGGCACGGCCGGCACCGCGGGCACGGCGGGCCGCCGGAGCGAAGCCCGGACCCCGGGGCACGACGACGACGCCATGACCCGCTCCGAGGAGCGGATGCGCGTCGGCGTCGAGCGGCACGAGACCGGACGGGCCAGGCTGCGCAAGTACGTGGTCACGGAGGAGGTCCAGCAGACCGTGCCGGTGCGCCACGAGGAAGTCCGCGTGGAGCGCGAGCCGATCACGGACGCCAACCGCGGCGAGGCCATGTCGGGCCCTGCCTTCAAGGAGGACGAGCACGAGGTCACGCTGTACGAGGAGCGCCCGGTCGTGGAGACCGAGGCGGTGCCGGTCGAGCGGGTCCGGATGACCACGGAGGAGAAGACCGCTGACGAGACCGTCCACGGCCGGGTCCGCAAGGAGCGCATCGAGGCCGAGACGGAGATGGACGAGGAGTCCGGCCGCCGTGGCCGTGACGTCCCCAAGCGGGGCCGCGAGTAGCACCGCCCCCGCCCTTCCCCAGCGCGCGCCGGTGTCGTCTCACCGGCGCGTCGCCGTGCCGCCGTCCAGCCCGGCGATCGCGGCGAGCCGCCGGTAGGAGTCCAGCAGCGCCTCCCGGTCGTGGGTGCTGGTGGTGACGAGCACCTCCTGCGCGCCGGTCTCCTCCAGCACCGCCTCCAACCGGTGCGCCACCTCCTCCTCGGTACCGGCCAGTTGCCCGCTGAGCCCCGACTCGTAGAAGCCGCGCTCCCTGGCGCTCAGGGAGCGCGCCTCGACGCGCTCGGCGGGCGGCAGCGGCGGAAAGCTGCCGTGGGTGCGGGAGTACGCCATCGACCAGGCCTCCGGGATCAGCAGCCGCCGGGCCTCCTCGGGGGTGCCGGCCACCGCGACCGTGCCGGAGACGACCACGTACGGCTCGCTCGCCCACGGGGAGGGGCAGAACCGGTCGCGGTAGTGGTCGATGCCGCGCCGCATCCTGTCCCGGTCGCGGAGGTCGCCGATGACCATCGGCAGGCCCGCGCGGGCCGCGATCGTGGCGCCCTCACCCATGGCGAGCACGAACGGCGGCACGGTCAGGCCTTCGGCGGGCCGGGCGTGCACCCCGGTGGGGGAGGTGCCCCGGAACCAGCCGAGCAGCTCGTCGAGCTGGGCGGCGAAGTCCTCCGCGTCGTCCTTGCCCCGCCCCAGCGCCCTGCGCACCCCGTCGGTGAAGCCGACCGATCGGCCCAGGCCCATGTCGACGCGCCCCGGGAACAGCGATTCCAGCACCCCGAACTGCTCGGCCACCACCAGCGGCCGGTGATTGGGCAGCATGACCCCGCCGGTGCCGACGCGGATGGTCCGGGTCGCCCCGGCGACGGCGGCGGCCAGCACGGTCGGCGCCGAACCCGCGACCCCCGGCACCCCGTGGTGTTCGGCGACCCAGAACCGGTGGTAGCCGAGCCGCTCCACCTCCCGCGCCAGGCCGACGGTGTCCCGCAAGGCCTCGGGTCCGGTGTGCCCCTCACGGATGCGGGAGCGGTCGAGTACGGAGAAGCGGGTCGAGGCGATCACGGAACTCATACCGGGTTCAACGCCCGGCGGCGCTCAGGATTCCGCACGCCCCGTGTCTACGCTGGGCGGTGTGACCGACCACGACGAGCGGCCGCTGGCCGTGTTCGACCTCGACAACACCCTCGCCGACACGGCGCACCGGCAGCACTTCCTGGAGCGCAGGCCGCGCGACTGGGACGCCTTCTTCGCCGCCGCGCCGCAGGATCCGCCGCTCGCCGAGGGCGTCGCACTGGTCCGGGAGAGCGCGCGGGAGTGCGAGATCGTCTACCTCACCGGGCGGCCCGAGCGCTGCCGCCGCGACACGCTGGACTGGCTCGCCGCCCAGGGGCTGCCCGAGGGGGACGTGCACATGCGCGGCGACGCCGACCGCCGGCCGGCCCGCCGCACCAAGCTGGCGATCCTGCGCAGCCTCGACCGGACCCGGGGCATCCGCGTGCTCGTGGACGACGACGAGCTGGTCTGCCAGGATGCCCGGCGGGCCGGCTTCACCGTCGTCCTCGCCCGCTGGACGGCCCCGTCCGGGGAGCTGAAGGACGCGCAGGAGCGGGAAGGCCGCACCTGAGCGGCGGCCCGGTCCCGCCCCGGCTCAGTCCGACTCCTCCAGCCGGAAGCCGACCTTCAGCCCCACCTGCCAGTGTGCGACCTGCCCGTTCTCGATCTGGCCGCGCACCTGGGTCACCTCGAACCAGTCCAGATTGCGCAGGGTCCGCGAGGCGCGTTCGATGCCGTTGCGTACGGCATGGTCGACGCCGTCGGGCGAGGTGCCGACGATCTCCGTGACCCGGTAGGTGTGATTCGACATACACGTGCTCCTCTCGCCTCACTCCACCGTGCCCCACACCACGGCGGAGCGCGAGATGTCGGCCCCGTTCGCCCGGCGGCCTTGACCTACGCATTGGTCCATACCAAGATGCTGGGCACCCGTCCGAGCTCCGCTCGCCCCCACGCCGGGCCCCGCCCTGTCCGTCAGACAGAAACAGGACCCCCGTGAGACGCCGTCTGCTCGCCCTTGTCTGTGTGTCCGCCGCCCTGCTCAGCGGCTGTGGACTGATGCCCGGCGACGCCGAACGGAGCACGGTCACCGTGTGGTTGATGCAGCACAGCGCCTCGCAGGAGTACCTGGACCGCTTCACCGAGGAGTTCGAGCGCGAGCACCCCGCACTCGAACTCGACATCCGCGTCCAGGAATGGACCGGCATCGGCGAGAAGGTGCAGAAGGCACTGGAGGCGGACGAGGAGGACGGCCCCGACGTCATCGAGGTCGGCAACACCCAGGTCGCCACGTACGCGGAGGGCGACGGACTGCTCGACCTCACCCTGGAGTCCCTGCGCGACTGGGGCCGCGACGACTGGCTGCCCGGCCTCGCCGAACCCGGCCGGTGGGGCTCCCAGCAGTACGGCATCCCCTGGTACGCGGCCAACCGCGTCGTCATCTACCGCAAGGACCTCTTCCGGCAGGCCGGCGTCACCGCCCCGCCGAAGACCCGCGACGAGTGGCTCACCCTCACCGAGGAACTCGACACCGGCGGCAACCAGGGCATCTACCTCGCCGGACAGGACTGGTACACGCTCGCCGGCTTCATCTGGGAGGAGGGCGGAGACCTCGCCGAGGAACAGGCCGGCCTCTGGCGGGGCGCACTGGACAGCCCGGCGGCGCTGCGCGGCATGGACTTCTACCGCCGGCTCCAGGCGCTCGGCGACGGACCGGTCGACGCCGACGAGGAACACCCGCCGCAGGCCGGCGTGTTCGCGCGGGGCGAGGTCGCGCAGATCGTGGCCGTACCGGGACTGGCGCGCGCCATCGTCAAGCAGAACCCGCGCCTGGAGGACGAGTTGGGCTACTTCCCCGTCCCCGGCAGGACCGCCGGCAAGCCCGGTGCCGTCTTCACCGGCGGGTCCGACCTCGTGGTCCCGGCCAAGACCGACACCAGGGAGGGCGCCATCGAGGTCGTCGCCGCCCTCACCGGCGCCCGGTGGAACACCGACCTGGCCCGCACGATGAACTACGTCCCCAACAAGGCCGAACTCGCCGAGTCGGTGGCGGGGGAGGAGGGGGTCGCGGCCATGGCGGCCGGAGCCGCACAGGGCCGGGCGACCCCCGGCACGCCCCAGTGGGCCGCGGTCGAGGCGGACAACCCGATCAAGGAGTACATGACCGAGGTGCTCACCGGGGCCGCCCCGGCCGCCGCGGCCGAGCGCGCCGCGCGCCGCATCACCGAGGCCCTGGCCTTCGACTAGGGCGACGCGGCGCTCCTCCTCAGCGCGCGACGCTCAGCGACAGCGCGAACCTCCCCTCCCCGTCCGTCCACCACCGGGCCAACTCCAGCCCCGCGGCCGACAGTTCCCCACGCACTCCGTCCCGGCGGAACTTCGCCGACACCTCGGTGCGCAGCTCCTCGCCCACCGCGAAGTCCACGGCGAGTCCCAGGGAGGGGACCTTCACCGTCTGCGCGGTACGGGAGCGCAGCCGCATCTCGATCCACTCGTGCCCGGCGTCCCACAGCGCCACATGGTCGAAGGCGCCCGGGTCGAAATCGGCGCCCAGCTCCCGGTTGATGACGGTCAGGACGTTCTTGTTGAACGCGGCCGTCACACCGGCCGCGTCGTCGTACGCCCGGACCAGCACCCGCTCGTCCTTCACCAGGTCCGTGCCCAGCAGCAGGGCGTCGCCCGGGGCGAGCAGGGCGCGGACGGAGGCGAGGAACGCGGCCCGCTCGGCCGGCAGCAGATTGCCGATGGTGCCGCCGAGGAACGCCACCAGCCGCGGCCCCGGCGTGCCGGGCAGGGCCGGCAGGGCGGTGAAGTCGGCGATCAGCGCGTGCACCTCCAGTCCCGGCCGCTCGGCGGCCAGCGCCCGCCCCGCCAGGCTGAGGGCGCTCTCGCTGACGTCGACGGGGACATAGGTGTGCAGCCCGGTCAGGGCGTCGATCAGATGCCGCGTCTTCTCCGAGGAACCGGAGCCCAGTTCGACCAGGGTGCGGGCGCCGGACACCGCGGCGATCTCACCGGCGCGGGCGAGCAGGATCTCGCGTTCGGCGCGGGTCGGGTAGTACTCGGGCAGCGCGGTGATCTCCTCGAAGAGCTCGCTGCCCCGTGCGTCGTAGAACCACTTCGGCGGCAGCGTCCTGGGGCTGCCCGTCAGGCCCTCGCGGACGTCGGCGCGCAGGGCGGCGTCGGTGGCGTCCTCGGGCAGGGTGCGGGTGAGAAGGAACGGACTCACGTAAAGGGCTCCCTCGAAGGTGCGGGCGCGCCGGCGGACGTCAGGGCGTCACCGGGCTCCTTGAGCGGGGTCAGCAGGACGTCCGTACGGCTCGCCGCGAGCAGCGTGCGGTCGGGGACCTCGCACCAGTGCGGGTCGTCGTCGTAGGGCTCGGAGGCCACGACGGTGCCGCCGCCGGCCCGGGCGAGGTACCACAGGGTGTCGCCCCAGGCGGTCGCGGTGACGGTGTCACCATCGGTGAGCAGCAGGTTGAGCCGGGCCCCGGGAGCCGCCGCGGCGACCTCCAGGACCGTGTCGGCCAGCGCCTGCCCCTCCTCGTCACCGGCCCGCAGCCGGGCCAGCACCAGGGCCCACACGAACGCGGAGTCGTTGCGGGCCTCCAGCGACAGCACGTCCTCGGCGGACAGCGACGCCGCCAGCGGCGCGAGCGACCCCGGCCAGCCAGGCACCGCCCCGTTGTGGCTGAACAGCCAGGTCCCGGCCGCGAACGGCGCCGCCGCGGCCTCCGCGTCCGCGCCCGACAGGGTCGCGTCCCGTACGGCCGCGAGCAGCGCCCGGGTCCGTACGACACGGGCGAGGTCCGCGAACGACAGGTCCGCCCATACCGGCCCGGCCCGCCGGTACCGGGCCGGCACCGGATCATCCCCGGCGTACCAGCCCACGCCGAAGCCGTCGGCGTTGACCGTGCCGTACCGCTGCCGCCGGGGCGCCCAGGACTGCCGGTACAGACCGTGCGGCGGCTTCACGAGCAGCTCGCCCAGCGGCTCCTCGGGCCCCACGTACGCCACATGACGGCACATCAGACCTCCTCCGAGCGCGCCGTGCGGAACCCGGAGAAGATCTGCCGCCGGACCGGCAGGTCCCAGTTGCGGAACGTGCCCCGGCAGGCCACCGGGTCCACGGCGAACGAACCGCCGCGCAGCACCTTGTGCTCCGGCCCGAAGAACACCTCCGAGTACTCCTTGTACGGGAACGCCCTGAACCCCGGGTAGGGCAGGAAGTCGCTCGAGGTCCACTCCCACACGTCGCCGATCAACTGCCGTACGCCGAGCGGCGACTCACCGGCCGGGTAGCTTCCGGCGGGGGCCGGACGCAGATGCCGCTGGCCGAGGTTGGCGTGCTCGGGCGCGGGGTCGGCGTCGCCCCACGGATAGCGCATCGAACGGCCGCCGGCCGGGTCGTACCGGGCGGCCTTCTCCCACTCGGCCTCGGTGGGCAGCCGGCGCCCGGCCCAGCGGGCGTAGGCGTCGGCCTCGTACCAGCACACGTGCAGCACCGGCTCGTCCGGCGGCACCACCTCGGTGACACCGAACCGGCGCCGCAGCCACTGGCGGCCGTCCCGGCGCCAGAACAACGGCGCGGCCAGGGAGTTGCGGCGGACATGGGCCCAGCCCTCGGCGGTCCACCAGCGGGGATCGCCGTAGCCGCCGTCCTCGATGAACGCCTGGTAGGCGGCGTTCGTCACCGGAGTGGTGTCGATGCGGAAGGGCGCCACCTCGCGCCGGTGCGCGGGCCGTTCGTTGTCCAGCGCCCACGGCTCGTCCGAGGTGCCCATGGAGAACGGGCCGCCCGGGACGAGGACGTCGGACGGGCCCGTGAACAGCGGCACCGGCTCCGGGTCCGGGGCGGTCAGTGCCTGCGGCCCCTTCCGGAGCTGATGGGTGATCAGCATGGTCTCGTCGTGCTGCTGCTCGTGCTGCGCGATCATCCCGAAGGCGAAACCCGCCTCCGTCAGCCGCGTCCCGTGGAACGCGGCGGCCTCCAGCACGTCCAGCGCCCGGCCGCGCACGTCGGCCGCGTACCGGCGGGCCTCCTCCGGCGGCAGCAGCGGCAGCTTCGGGCGTTCGGCGCGCGGATGCTCGAAGGCGTCGTACAGGGTGTCGATCTCGGGCCGTATCGCCTCGTGGCCGGCGACGGCCCGCAGCAGCCACTGCTCCTCCTGGTTGCCGATGTGGGCGAGGTCCCACACCAGCGGGGACATCAGCGGCGAGTGCTGGGCGGTCAGGTCGGGTCCGTCGACACAGCTGGTGAGCAGCGTGGTGCGGTCCCGTGCGGTGATCAGCGAGGCGACCGCGCGCTCGCGCAGGGCTTCGGCGTCGAGGGCGGGGTCGGTCATGAGGAGGTGTCCTTCCCGTGCGGGTGCGTGGGGGAGGGGTGCGCGCCGCGGGCCGTCGCCCGCAGCTCGTCGAGCGTGTCGTCGGCCGGGCAGCGGCCGCGGGCGACATAGCGGTCCCGGTACGCCTCGACGGCGTCGACGACCTCGGTGGTGGCGCCGAGCCGGGGCAGGGCGCGCAGCGCCGCCGCGAAGCAGCCGGCGGCCACCTCGCGCAGCTCCGGGTCGGCCAGGCCGACGCGGGCCGCGTCCCGCCAGAGCGGATTGTGCGGTGCCGGCATGCCGTGCGTCCGCTCGGCCAGCGGCTTCACCGTCCGGTAGGCGGTCTCGGCCGCCTCCGGGTCGTCGAACAGCGCCGCCGTCACGGCCAGCGGCACGATCCAGCCGTCGTCACCGGGCTGCGCGTCGATCATGCGCAGTTCCAGATGGCCGCGTGGCCTCACCGGAGGGAACAGGGTCGTGGCGTGGTAGTCGAGGTCGTCCCGGGTCGGCGGCCCGGGCGTGCCGGACCTGACCCACTCCCGGAAGGTGAGCCCCCGGGGCACGTCCCACGGCCCGCCGTCGCGCCGTACGCACATCACGGGCGCGTCCAGGACGTGCCGGGCCCAGGCGCCGCGCGGGTCGGCGTCCAGCACGGGGGCACCCGCCCGGCCGGTGCCGATCTGCGCCCAGCGCAGCTGCCGGGTGGACAGCCAGCCGGTCGGCCGGCCACCGGCGATCGGGGAGTTGGCGAACACGGCGACCAGGACCGCGCCCAGCTGGTGCGCCAGCCACCAGCGCCGTACGTGGCCGAGCGGGCCCGGTTCCTCGTACCCGGCGTCCACACACACCTGCACGGAGGCGGAGGTGCACATCATGGCCCGGCCGGCGGGGCCGGTGCGGTCGAGACAGGCCTCCATGGCGTCGTAACGCGCCTCGCGCAGGAACCGGCGGGGGGTGTGCCAGGGGTCGTGGCCGAGGCCGACGAGGACCAGACCGTCCTCGCGCAGGACCGCGCGGACGGCGTCGAGGTCGGCGGAGACGGTACCGACGCACTCCGTCAGGGAGGCGGCGGGCGGCGAGCTCAGCTCCAGCTGACCGCCGGGCTCGACGGTGAGCGCCGACCTCAGGGGCACGGTCCGCAGAGCGGCGTAGGCCGCTTCGAGTCGTTCGGGTGACACGGGGAGCCGCGGGTCCCGCAGCTCGTGGACGAGCCATTCCACCTCGACGCCGAGCAGGCGCGGCGGTCCGGTCTTGAAGCAGATGCCCCGCACCAGGGCTTCCACCTCGGCTTCCGTGATGGCGGTACGCGGCTCGACACAGCCGCCTGCCGAATCGGACATGCAGGGATCCTCCTGAGATTCCGCCATGTCACCGGCCCGGAACGGCAACGGTCCCGGCCGGCGCCAACCCGTCCACCCAAAACCTTCGCGTCGGCGGGCACAAGGGCGCCTGGTGGGGCGTTCCGGTTCGGTCATCCTTTCGTCCGGCCTGTTCCCGGGCGGTTCCCCGCCTGCTTCCCGGCCGTCCGGGGAGGCGAAACTCCGTTGCGGAGCATCACCAGCATCGCTCAGGATGCCTGCATGAGCACGACGAGCGGGACCGCGCGGCGCGTGGTCACGGCGGCTACGGGGGTGGCGCCGTGAGCGCGCGTCTGCGCGGCATCGCACGCGAGACCGAGCAGATCGTCGCGGCCGGTGTCTACCGTGCGCCCGGCGGCCACGAGGTGTCCGTCGCGGCGGCGATCGAGGCCGCGGCCCGCGGAACACGGACGTACGGGCCGCGGCCGGTCCCGGTCCCGGCGTTCCGGCCGGCCGGGACCCGGTTCGAGGTCACCGGCGAGAGCAGCCTGGAGGCCGCCCGGCGGCTCGGGGACGGAGCGGCCGTACTGAACTTCGCCTCCGCCCGCAACCCGGGCGGCGGATACCTCAACGGGGCCCAGGCCCAGGAGGAGGCCCTGTGCCGGGCCTCCGCGCTGTACACCTGCCTGCTGCGGGCCGCCGGCTTCTACGACCACCACCGCGCCCACCGCGACCCGTTCTACACGGACCGCGTGATCCACTCACCCGCCGTACCGGTCTTCCGCGACGACCGCGGACGCCTCCTGGACGAGCCGTTCACGGCCGGTTTCCTCACCTCGCCCGCGCCCAACGCGGGAGTGATCCTGAGAACGGCGCCGGAACGGGCGGACGAGGTGCCGCACGCCCTGGTGGTACGGGCCGGGCGGGTGCTGGAGACCGCGGCCGCCCACGGCTACCGGCGGCTCGTGCTGGGCGCCTGGGGCTGCGGGGTGTTCCGCAACGACCCCGCCCACGTGGCGGCGGCGTTCAGGACGCACCTGGAACCGGGCGGGCGCTTCGCGGGAGCCTTCGCACACGTGGTGTTCGGCATCCTGGACCGCACCCGCGACGGCGCGGTCCGCGCCGCGTTCGAGCGGACCTTCGCGGACCTGCTGCCCGAGGCGGCGGACATCAGCTCCAGCCGTACCGCTCCCGCAGCCGCTGACGCACGAGGTTGAACCGCATCCGGTCCAGCGCGCACGCCTCCCGGCGCATGCCCTCCTCGTGCAGCCGCAGCACCCGGTCCACGCCGACCCACGAGTCGCGGCCCGACCGGTCCCACGGCCCGCTGCCGATCGGCACCCACTCCCGGTGACCGTCGTGCCCCTTGCTGGACAACCGCACGGCGAGGAACGTCCCGCCCGCCTCACGGGCCACGACCAGCACCGGACGGTCCTTGCCCCGGCCGTCGTTCTCCTCATAGGGCACCCAGGTCCAGACGATCTCCCCGGGATCGGGGTCGCCGTCGCACGCGGGCGAGTACTCGGTGCGCACCCGGCCCACCTCACGGGGCGCGGCCTCGACGGTGGCGGAAGGGCCGTGGCGGCCCGGGGCGTTCTCGGGGCTGAAGGCGGTCACAGGCGGTACCGTACGGCACCCCGGAAGGCGCCTCCCACGAGGCCGGGGACACCGACGGCTCGCTGCGCGCCGGGCCCGGCGACTGCGCCGGCGCCGCGGGGGCGCCGTCACGGTCGTGCGTGCAAACATGTCTGACCTGCCTTCGCGGGTGGAACCCGGGGGGCATGGGCAAGACCGCGCTGATCGTCATCGACATGATCAACACCTACGACCATCCGGACGCCGAGCATCTGATCCCCTCCGCCGAGTCGGTCGTACCGGTCGTCTCCGCCCTGCTGGAACGGGCGCGGCACCGGGACGTGCCGGTGATCTACGTCAACGACAACTTCGGCGAGTGGCGCTCCCACCACGGTGAGCTGCTCGACAAGGCCCTGTCGGGACCGCACGCACGCCTCGTGGAACCGCTGCTGCCGGACGACTCCTCGCTCTTCGTCGTCAAGGCACGGCACTCGGTCTTCTTCGAGACCCCCCTGGGCTACCTGCTCAACCAGCAGGGCATCGACCGGCTCGTGCTGTGCGGCCAGGTCACGGAGCAGTGCGTCCTCTACTCGGCGCTCGACGCGCACATCCGCCACTTCGACGTGACCGTCCCCCGTGACGCCGTCGCCCACATCCACGCCGGCCTCGCGGACGCCGCCCTGCGGATGATGGAACGCAACATGGGCGCACAGGTGTGCGGCAGCGACGAACTCTGGAACTGAGGCACCGCGACGCGGATCCGCGGGCCGACACTGGTCCCATGAGCCGTACCCCCGTTCCGCCCCGCGAGGTCCGTCCCTACCTCGACGAGCTGGTCCAGCGCACGCGCGCCGTCTGCGGCCCCCATCTGGTGAGCGTCCTCGCCGTCGGATCCCTCGCGCTCGGCGACTACCGGCACGGACGCAGCGACGTCGACGTGACCGTGGTGGTGGACCGCTCGCTTCCCCGGCGTGCCCTGTTCGAACTGGCCGGGGCACTGGCCCACCCCGCCCTGCCCTGTCCCGCGGCCGGGCTGGAACTGGTCGTTTACCCGGCCGATTTCGCCGGCCGCCCGTCCGGCGGGGCGGGGTACCTCATGGACCTCAACACCGGACCGTCCCTGCCCGAGCGGGTCAGCCGCGACCCCGAGGAGGCGCCCGCGTTCTGGTACGTCCTCGACCGTTCCCTCGCCCACCAGGCCGGCCTGTCGCTGTTCGGCGAGCCGGTACGGGACGTGATCGCCGCACCGGAGCGGGCCGACGTGCTCACCGCGCTCCGCGCCTCCGTGCGGGAGCACGCCGAGGGCGAGGGGCACGCGGCCGACAACCGGGTGCTCAACGGCTGCCGCTCCGTGGTGTACTGCCGCACCGGCCGCTGGTCCGCCAAGCGCGGAGCGGCCGGGATCGTCGCCGCCTCGGAGGCGGACTTCCGGCCACTGATCACGGAGGCGCTGCGCAGCTTCGAACGCCCCCGTGAGTCCGCGCTCGTACTGCCCGGGGCGGCGGTCGGGGACTTCCTGGCCTGGGTGGCCGTTCGCGTGGAGGAGGCCGCCGCGGCCGAGGGCGGGCACGACGCCCCGGCCTGACACGCGCCTGTCCGCCGTCGCCCCGGTCAACGGCTCGACAGCCGTCGGCCCCGTTGTCTAGGCTCTTCGGCGCGGCATCGCGTGTCGGTCACCGGCTGGGTGAGGCATGGAGGCGCCGTGAATGCCCGTGGAGGCATTGCCATCGTGTCAGTCGAGTTCAACCACACCATCGTTCTCACCCGTGACCGGGAGAAGTCCGCTCGTTTCCTCGCCCACGTCCTGGGCCTGGAGGTCGGGGAACCGGCCGGAATGTTCCTGCCGGTGACGACCGCCAACGGAGTCACCCTGGACTTCGCGACCGTCGACACCGACATCCCGGCGCAGCACTACGCGTTCCTCGTCTCCGAGGACGAGTTCGACGCGCTCCTCACCCGGCTCGTGGACGCCGGGATCCCCCTCCAGGCCGATCCGCACGGCAGGCACCCCCGCCACATCAACCGCAACGACGGCGGCCGCGGCGTGTACTTCCGGGATCCGGCGGGCCACGGCCTCGAGGCCATCACCCTCCCGTACGGCACCGACCCGGCCTCACCGCTGAACGGCGTCACCGAGGAGATCCCCGGAGCCGTGTAGCCGGGACGGGGACGGGCGTGCTCCACGCCCGTCCCCGTCCGTCGGTTTACGCGCCGCGCGGCGGGCTACGCGGCGGACACGGGGAGTCCGGGCCGGCCACGTACCGGGAGGTGCCCATGACCATGCGGATACGGGACGTGATGTCCACGGACACCGCGTCCGTCGAGCCCATGACGACGGTGGCGCGGGCGGCGCGCCTGATGCGCGAGCAGGACATCGGCGACGTCCTCGTCGCGTACGACTGTGATCTGTTCGGTGTGCTCACCGACCGCGACATCGTGCTGAGGGGCGTCGCCGAGGGGCGCGACCCGGAGGCCACGACGGTCGGTTCCCTGTGCACGCGCCCGCCCCTGGTGACACTCGGCCCCGAGGACACCACCGACCACGCCGTGGAGCTGATGCGGCGGCACGCCGTCCGACGGCTCCCGGTGGTGGAACGCGGCGGCTGTCCGGTGGGGATGGTGAGCCTCGGGGATCTCGCCGCGACGGAGGATCCGCACTCCGCCCTGGCGGACATCAGCACGGCGGCCCCCACCCACTGAGTGCGGGTCCTGGAATGCCGGTGGAGGCCCCGTCCGCGCGCCGGGCCCTCGCCCCCGGAGGGCTGCTATCCGTCGACCGTGAGCGCGCACGTCCAGCCGTACGGGCCCGGGTGGATCCGCAGTTCCTCCCAGCCCACGGCCGTCGGCATCCGCCCGGTGAGCCGTACGTCCGTCAGGGAGGCCACCGCCAGGCGTACGTCGAGACCGTCCCCGGCCCCGTCCGCCTCCACGTCGACCGGTACCTGGCCGTACTCCTCCAACCGGTACAGGACCTCGTCCAGCAGCGCCGCCAGCAGATCGTCGTCACTGGCCCCGTCCAGCCGGATGCGGCCCACCCCCGTCGGCCGCACCCCGGAGACGTCGGCGAAACACTCCACCATCGCCGCCACCGCCTCCGCCAGACAGTTCTCCCGGCTCGCCCCCCACGCCTCGATCCGGAACTCGTCCTCCTGCGCCACCGCCCGGTGCCCGCTCTCGTCCGGCCGCCGCGCCTGCCCGTAGTCGCTCGTGTCACCGACCATGGAACTCGCCTGCCCGACGACCGCGCACCCATGCCGGGCGCCGGGCGCTTCGAGTGGCGCAGAGCGGGGTACACGGGTGCGGGCCAGGTGCTTCAGATGCCGTCCGAGGCGCGGAGGGAGGGCGTCCACCATGCGGTTCCGTGATCGCCGGCAGGCCGGCCGTGAACTGGCCGCACGGCTGCGCGAGAGGCAGGACGAGGGAGCCCTGCCGGAACCCGTCGTGCTGGCCCTGCCCCGCGGCGGTGTCGCCGTGGCCGTCGAGGTCGCCCGGGCGCTGGACGCCCCGCTCGACGTCCTCGTCGTACGGAAGATCGGCGCCCCCTTCCACGAGGAGTTCGGCGTCGGCGCGATGGCCGGCGACGGGGTGCCGCTCTTCGACGAGGACGCCCTGCTGCGGCTGGGCCTCGACGAGGCCGACCTCGCGCCCGTCGTCGAGCGCGAGCGCACCGAGCTGCGCCGCCGCGAACAGCGCTACCGCCAGGGCCGCCCGGCTCCCGAGCTGAGCGGACGGACCGTGATCGTCGTCGACGACGGACTGGCGACCGGCTCCACCGCCCGCGCCGCGCTGCGCGCCCTGCGGGCGCAGGACTCCGGACACCTCGTGCTGGCCGTTCCGGTCGGCGCGACGGAGGGTGTCGCGCTGATGCGCTCCGAGGCCGACGAGGTGGTGTGTCTGCACGAGCCGGCCGCGTTCATGGCCGTGGGCCAGTGGTACGAGGAGTTCGACCAGCTGACCGACGAGGACGTCCTGGACGCGCTGCACCAGCGGCACCCCTAGGAGGGCCTGTCCGGCGGGTCAGGCCGGGGGCACGGCGTCCGGCACGCCTGTCCGCGGTGTTGTCGCCGGTCGCCGGCTCCCCGTAGCCGACCGTGCTCGCGCGGGAGGGGTTCCGTCGCGTCGACGCGCTCCTTCGGCCTCGGTCACCGGGCAGGTCCCGGCCGGGACTCAGACGACCCCGTCCGCGCGCAGCGCCGCGATCTCCTCGGGGGAACGGCCCAGTTCCGTGAGGATCGCCTCCGTGTGCTCGCCCACGGCCGGCACCGGGTCCATGCGGGCCGGCAGACCCGCGAGGTCGGCGGGCGGCAGCAGCGCCTCCACGGTTCCGCCCGGTACCGCCACCTCGCGCCAGCGGTCGCGGGCGGCGAGCACCGGGTGGTCGAGGAAGGCGGCGACGTCGTTGACCCCGGAGCAGGCGATGCCGATCCCCTCGAGGTCCCCGAGCAGTTCGCCGGAGTCCGCGCGGGCGCAGCGCTCGGCGATGACCGCGTTCAGCTCCTCGCGGTGGGCCACCCGGTCGGAGCCGGTGGCGAAGCGCGGATCGTCGGTCAGCTCCGGCCGGCCGAGGAACTCCGCGCACAGGACCGCCCACTCGCGCTCGTTCTGAACGGAGAACAGCACCTCGCGCCCGTCGGCGGCCCGGTAGGTCCCGTACGGGGCGATGGTGGCGTGCTGCGTGCCCAGGCGCGGGGGCTGGGCGCCGCCGTAGCGGGTGTAGTGGGCGGGCTGGCCCATCCACTCGGCGAGCGCCTCGAACAGGGACACCTCCACCGGGTGCGCCGTGCCGGTGGTCGCGCGGGTGTACAGGGCGGTGAGCACACCGCTGTACGCGTACATCCCGGCGGCGATGTCGGCGACGGAGATCCCGGTACGGGCGGTCTCCCGCGGTGTTCCGGTCAGCGACACCAGTCCGGTCTGGCACTGCATCAGCAGGTCGTACGCCTTGCGGTCGGCCCAGGGGCCGCTCGTGCCGTACCCGGAGATCGTGCAGGGGATCAGCCGGGGGTGGCGGCGGGTCAGCTCGTCGGCTCCGAGCCCGAGGCGGTCGGCGGCGCCCGGCGCGAGGTTCTGCACGAACACGTCGGCGTCCCGGAGCAGCCCGTGCAGGACCGCGCGACCGCGTGGGTCCTTCAGGTCCAGCGTGAGGGATTCCTTGGAGCGGTTGATCCACACGAAATAGCTGGAGTTGCCGTGCACGGTCGTGTCGTACCGGCGGGCGAAGTCCCCCTCGCCCGGCCGCTCCACCTTGATCACACGGGCACCGAGATCGGCCAGTTGCCGGGTCGCGTAGGGCGCGGCCACCGCCTGCTCCACACTGACCACCGTGACCCCGGCCAAGGGGGGCTTGTGCACGTCCATGCCTCCTGCCTGCTCCGGCCTCGATCAGTACGCCCGGGCGGGGCGGCTGTCAACGGCGGACCCGGCCGTGTCCCGGGCCCGCCGGTCACCCGAGTGCGCTGTGCCGGCACCCCGCGCCGCGGACCGCCGGCCCGCGGGACGCGGCGCCCGTGGCGGTCGCCCGGGCGTGTGCTACCGCCCCGGCGCCCCCGCGCGCAGGCCGTCCATGACCAGGTCCAGCAGCCGGGTGGCGCGCGGCTGCCAGTCCTCGGCGGGGTCGAGCTGCCAGAGGCCGCCGATGGCGAGGACGAGGTCGTCCGCGGTCACCCCCGGGCGGATGGATCCGGCCTCCTCGCAGCGGCGCAGCAGGAGTTCCGCCGCCTCGGTCACCGGGCTGTGTCCCGGCTTCGCGGGGCTCCCCGGTCCGCTGGTGGCCTGCCGGATGGCGTCGGCCAGCCCGGCCTTGGCCATGGCGAAGCGGGCGAGCCCGTCCATCCACTCGCGCAGCGCGCAGTCGGGCTCCCGCGTGCTCAGCAACTGCGCCGCGCTGTCCGCCACCTGCCGCATCTCGTACCGGTAGATCTCCATGACGAGGGCCTCACGGCTGGGGAAGTTCCGGTAGAACGTGCCCTGCCCGACGCCCGCCTTCCTGGCGATCACACTCAGCGGGGTCTCCGCCGAGCGCGTGAGTTCGACGAGGGCCACCTCCAGGATGCGCTCGCGGTTGCGCTGCGCGTCCGAGCGCAGGGGTGCCGCCGTGCTCCGCGGTGTCCGCGCGCACGGGGCTGCGTCCTTCTCGTGTCCCACTCGTCCTCCTCCCGGGCCGTGACCGAAACCCGTCCTTGCTAACCGGACAGCTGTCCACTACGTTCTTGGGGGTAGCGGACAGCTGTCCGTTTCGGATCCATCGTATCGGCGGACACGGACGGCGCGGGACGCCCGGTGGCATGCCCTCGACGACCGGCGGGTCCGCGGCCCTTCCCCCTCTTCCACATGGTCCCGAACGCCCCACGTTCCGTACAGCCCACCCCCCCCCGCGTCATCGACTCGTCCGCCTTCCAGGTCTGCGAAAGAAGGCTGCTCATGACCCCCTCGACGTCCAGTGACGTCACCTTGAACATCAACGGCGAGAAGCACACGCTGTCCGTCGACCACCGCACCACCCTGCTCGACGCCCTGCGCGAGCGCCTCGATCTGACCGGCACCAAGAAAGGCTGTGACCAGGGACAGTGCGGTGCCTGCACGGTCCTGGTCGACGGCCGCCGCACCGTGTCCTGCCTGCAACTGGCCGTCGCGTCCGACGGGCGCGAGGTCACCACCGTGGAGGGCCTGGCCGACGGGGACCGGCTGCACCCGGTGCAGCAGGCCTTCCTCGACCTGGACGGCTTCCAGTGCGGCTACTGCACCCCCGGCCAGATCTGTTCGGCCGTCGCCGTCATCGAGGAGCACGCGGCGGGCTGGCCCAGCGCCGTCACCGGGGACGTGCGTCCCGAGGCGGGACCACCGCCCCTGACCCCCGAGGAGATCAGGGAACGGATGAGCGGCAACCTGTGCCGCTGCAGCGCCTACGTACAGATCGTCGAGGCGGTCGCCCGCGCGGCCGCGGAGAACCGGAGCGAGACCGAGGAGGCCGCGGCGTGAGGGAATTCGACTACCGGCGTGCCGACGACGTCCCCGGCGCGGTGGCGCTGCTCGACGCCGACCCGGACGCCCGCTACCTCGGCGGCGGCACCAACCTCGTCGACCTGATGAAGAACGGCGTCGAGCGCCCGGCCCGGCTCGTCGACGTCCGCACCCTTCCGCTGGACCGGATCGAGCCGGCCGACGGCGGCGGACTGCGCATCGGCGCCACCGTCACCAACAGCGACCTCGCCGCGCACCCCGGCATCCGCCGTGACTACCCCGCCCTCACCCAGGCCGTACTCGCCGGTGCCTCCGGGCAGTTGCGCAATATGGCCACCGTCGGCGGAAATCTGCTCCAGCGCACCCGCTGCGGCTACTTCACCGATGTGACCAGGCCCTGCAACAAGCGTGCGCCCGGCAGCGGTTGCCCCGCCGTCGAGGGCGAGCACCACAACCACGCCGTCCTGGGCGCCTCCGACCACTGCGTGGCCGTCCACCCCTCCGACATGGGTGTGGCGCTGACCGCCTTCGACGCGGTCGTCTCCTACGAAACAGCCGACGGGCCCGGTGAGTTGCCGCTGGCCGACTTCTATCTCCCGGTGGGCGACACCCCGCACCGGGAGACCTCCCTGCCGCCCGGCGCGCTCATCACCCACGTCACCCTGCCGCCCGCGCCGGTCGCCGCCCGCTCGCGCTACCGCAAGGTCCGCGAACGCGCCTCGTACGCCTTCGCGATCGGTTCGGTCGCCGCCGCCCTCGACGTCAGCGGGGGAGTCGTCCGCGAGTCCCGCCTCGCCTTCGGGGCCGTGGCGTCCCGGCCCTGGCGGGCCCGTGCCGCCGAACGCGTGCTGAACGGCGCCCCGGCCACCGCGGAGTACTTCGCGGCGGCGGCGGACGCCGAACTCGCGGCCGCCAGACCGCTGCCCGACAATGGATACAAGGTGACCCTCATACGCAACCTCGTGGTGGCCGTGCTGTCCGAACTCGCCGAGGAGGCCGCCCGATGACCACCGCCGCGACGACGGGCGCCGTCGGCACCGCGCACACCCGCGTCGAGGGCCGCGACAAGGTCACCGGCGCCGCCCGGTACGCCGGCGAGATCCCCTTCGCCGGCCTCGCCCACGGCTGGCTGGTGCTGTCCACGATCGCCCGCGGCCGGATCCTGTCCGTCGACACCGGGCCCGTGCTCGGGATGCCGGGCGTGCTCACCGTCCTGCACCACGGGAACGCCCCGCGCCTCGACATCGACTACGTCGGCATGCTGGGCGTTCCGCCGGACCCGACGGCCGCGGTCTTCCAGAACGACCGGGTCCCGCACGCCGGCTGGCCCGTCGCGCTCGTCGTCGCCGAGACCTCCGAGCAGGCCCGGGAGGCCGCCGAGGCGCTCGTCGTCACCTACGAGCAGGAGCCGCACGACATCGGGCTCTTCGCCGGCCGTCCGGACGCCCACCCGGTGGACGGACACATGCCCGCGGTGACGCAGAAGGGCGACCTGGAGGCCGAACTCGCCGCCTGTGCCCATGTGGTGGACGTGGAGTACACCACGCCCGAGGAGCACCACGCCATGATGGAGCCGCACGCGGCGACCGCCCTGTGGGACGGCGGCCGGCTCGAGGTCGTCGACTCCAATCAGGGCACCACCTGGGTCGCCGACGAGATCGTGCGGATGTTCTCGCTGGACGCGTCCGCGGTGCGGGTGCGCTCCGAGCACGTCGGCGGCGGCTTCGGCAGCAAGGGCGCACGAGCCCACCAGGTGTGCGCGGTGATGGCCGCGACCGCCCTGCAGCGGCCGGTCCGCGTTGTGCTGACGCGCCGTCAGATGTTCTCGCTCACCGGTTACCGCAGCCCCACCGTCCAGCGGGTCCGGCTCGGCGCCGACGCCGGCGGCCGGCTGCGCGCCCTCGAGCACCGCTCACTGAGCCAGACGTCGACGGTCTGGGAGTTCGTCGAGCCGAGCGCCGGTGTGGCGCGCGTGATGTACGACGCCGACGCCCACCACACCTCGAACGAGGCGGTACGGCTGGACGTGCCGTCCCCGACGTGGATGCGCGGGCCGGGCGAGGCGCCCGGGTCGTTCGCGCTGGAGGCGGCGCTCGACGAACTCGCCGAGCGGTGCGGCGTCGACCCGGTCGAGCTGCGGCTGCGCAACGACCCCGAGCACGGCCCGGTCTCCGGACTGCCGTTCGCCGGCCGCAACCTCGCCGCCTGCTTCCGCGAGGGCGCCCGCCGTTTCGGCTGGGCCGGCCGTGACCCGCGCCCCGGGACGCGCCGCGAAGGGCGCTGGCTGCTCGGTACGGGCACGGCCGCGGCCTCCTTCCCCGCGGGCGCCCTGCCGGCGACGGCCGCGGTGACCGCGGAGGCCGACGGCACCTACACCGTGCGGATCGCCGCGGCCGACATCGGCACCGGAGCCCGTACGGCGCTCACCCTGGTCGCCGCCGACGCGCTCCACGTGACGCCCGACCGGGTCCGGGTGCACATCGGCGACAGCGACTTCGGCCCGGCGGGGATCGCGGGCGGCTCCATGGGCACCCGCTCCTGGGCCTGGGCGATCACGGCCGCCGCCGGGGAACTGCGGGAGAAGCTCGTTCCGGGAGGCGCCGTGCCGCCGGAGGGCGTCACCGTACGGTCCGACACCACCGCCGCCCTCGGCGCCCTCGCCCAGAAGGAACGGCACTCCTTCGGGGCGCAGTTCGCCGAGGTGGCCGTGGACGTCACCACCGGCGAGGTGCGGGTGCGGCGGATGCTCGGCATCTTCGCCGCGGGCCGGATCGTCAACCCGCTCACCGCGCGCGGTCAGCTCGTGGGCGGCATGACCTGGGGCATCTCGATGGCCCTGCACGAAGAGGCGGTCCGGGACCGGGCCTCCGGCGGCCTCTACGGCGCCGATCTGGCCGGTTATCACGTCGCCACCCACGCCGACGTGCCGGCGGTCGAGGCGGACTGGGTCGACGACCCGGACCCCGACGACCCCGTCGGCATCAAGGGAATCGGCGAGGTCGGCATCGTGGGCGCGGCGGCGGCCGTCGCCAACGCGGTCTGGCACGCGACCGGCGTACGCCACCGGAGCCTGCCCATCCGTCCGGACCGGGTGCTGCGGGCGGGAGGACCACGTGTTTGACATCGCCGGCGAGCTGCACCGCTGGCTGACCGAGGGCAGGGAGTTCGCCGTGGCCACGGTGGTGTCCGTGGGCGGCAGCGCGCCGCGCGGCCCCGGCGCCGCCCTCGCCGTCGACAGCGGGGGCACGGTCGTCGGCTCGGTGTCCGGCGGATGCGTGGAGGGCGCGGTGTACGACCTGTGCGCCCAGGCGCTCGCGGACGGCGAGACCCGTGTCGAGCGGTTCGGCTACAGCGACGAGGACGCCTTCGCCGTCGGCCTGACCTGTGGCGGGGTCATCGACATCATGGTGACGCCGGTCGGCGCGCGGGCGCCCGCACGGCCGGTGCTGCGGGCGGCGCTGGCGGCCGTCCACCGGGGTGGGCCGGGGGCACTGGCCCGGGTCGTCGACGGCCCGGCGGAACTCCTCGGCAGGGCCCTGTTCGTCCACCCGGACGGATCGTACGAGGGCGGTCTCGGCGGGGTTCCCGAACTGGACCGGACGGCGGCCGGGGAGGCCGGGGCCCTGTTGGAAGTGGGCCGCACCGGTACGGTCGCCGTGGCTGAGGACGGTTCGTACTGCCCCGGCGGTCTGACCCTGTTCGTGGAGTCCTCGGTGCCGCCGCCCCGCATGATCGTCTTCGGGGCGATCGACTTCGCGGCGGCGCTGGTGCGGGTGGGCAAGTTCCTCGGCTACCACGTCACGGTGTGCGACGCACGGCCCGTGTTCGCGACCGGGGCCCGTTTTCCGGAGGCCGACGAGATCGTGGTCGACTGGCCGCACCGCTATCTGCGGAGCACGGAGACCGACGCGCGCACGGTGCTGTGCGTCCTCACCCACGACGCGAAGTTCGACGTACCGCTGCTGGAGGTGGCGCTGGGGCTGCCGGTGGCGTTCGTCGGGGCGATGGGCTCCCGGCGCACCCACGCCGACCGTGAGCGCCGCCTGCGCGAGGCGGGTGTGGGGGAGCGGGAGCTGGCCCGCCTCCGCTCCCCGATCGGCCTCGACCTCGGCGCCCGTACCCCGGAGGAAACGGCCCTGTCCATCGCGGCGGAGATCGTCGCCACGCGCAGGGGCGGCACGGGCGTTCCCCTGACGGGCTCGCGAACGCCGATCCACCGTGACGGACGGTCCGCGTCGGCGGCTGCCTGAGCCCTTGGGCACGGGGTCCGGTTCCGTCGCGTCGGGTGAGGAGGTTTCGCCCCCGCGGACCCTCCCGTCCCGACCCCGGGGCTCCGCTCCGGACCCCGCTCCTGGAACGCCGGAGGGGCTGAGACCCAGCCCCTCCGGCGTTCGGGGGTCAGACTGCGGCCGGCTCGCCGGCGAGGCCGTGGAGGCGGGTGATGACCTCGGTCAGCTGGTCGGCGACCTCGTTGTCGTCGGCCGGGTGGGTCTCGGCGAAACGGGTCACCGAGCCGGGGATGGAGAGCTTGATGTCCTCGATCACCTTGCCGCCCGCGATGCCCACGGACTTGCGGGCGTCGTCATGGGCCCAGACGCCGCCGTACTGGCCGAAGGCGGTACCGATCACGACGACCGGCTTGCCGCCGATGGCGCCGGCGCCGAAGGGGCGGGACAGCCAGTCGATGGCGTTCTTCAGGACGGCCGGCATCGTGCCGTTGTACTCGGGCGTGAAGAGCAGCAGCGCGTCGGCGCCCGCGGCGGCCTCGCGCAGCTTGGCGGCGGCGGCCGGCACATCGCCCTCGACGTCGATGTCCTCGTTGTAGAAGGGGATCTCCGCGAGCCCTTCGTAGAGCGCCACCTCGGCGCCCGCGGGGGCGAGCTTGACCGCGGCCTCGGCGAGCTGACGGTTGTGCGAACCGGCGCGAAGGCTGCCGACGAGGGCGAGGATGCGAACAGACATGAGGGAACTCCAGGGGAGGGCTGAAACAGTGCCGAAACAATCCGGACCGAGGTCCGTTTCTTCGTTGTAGCACTTCAACCGGACCGCGGTCCAGTTTCTTCCCGATGCTTTACGCTGGCTTCATGTCCGCCGCGCCGCCGCCCGCCCCGGCTCCCCGGGACCCCGTACAGCCACAGGAGTTGCTGCAACTCGGCACCGGCCCCGACGAGCCCTGCCTGCGCGCCGACGCCGCGCGCAACCGGGCCCGCCTGCTGGAGGCGGCCGCGCTGCTCGTGGCCGAGCGCGGGGCCGACAGCATCACCATGGAGGAGGTCGCGGCGGCGGCCCGCGTGGGCAAGGGGACGGTCTTCCGCCGCTTCGGCGACCGCACCGGTCTGCTCACCGCCCTCCTCGACCACTCGGAGAAGAAGTTCCAGGCCGCCTTCCTCACCGGACCCCCGCCGCTCGGGCCGGGCGCACCCCCGGCCGAGCGGCTGCGCGCCTTCGGCCTGGCGATGCTCCGCCGTACCGCCGAGGAACTGGAACTGCAGCTGGCGGCCGAACCGGGAGCGGGCCGCCGCTTCACCAGTCCGCCCCGCCGCGTCCTGCGCCACCACGTGACCCTGCTGCTGCGTGAGGCGGTCCCGGACGCGGACTGCGAGGTCCTCGCCCACACGCTGATGGCCCAGCTCGACGCCGCCCTGATCCACCATCTGATACGGCAGTGCGGCATGCCGCCGGAGCGGCTGGAGTCCGCGTGGCTGGACCTGGTCGACCGGGTGACGGGCCAGGCGTCCGACCGCTGACGGGGTATCAACTCACC
Source organism: Streptomyces sp. NPDC059454 (assembly GCF_042749965.1). Classification (NCBI taxonomy): domain Bacteria; kingdom Bacillati; phylum Actinomycetota; class Actinomycetes; order Kitasatosporales; family Streptomycetaceae; genus Streptomyces; species Streptomyces sp. NPDC059454. The sequence goes on from NZ_JBHYVC010000017.1 coordinate 122,217, forward strand.
CGCCCGATCGCCCGGTTGCGGCTTCTGCGAGGATGCCGTACGTCATGGTGCAGATAACGAACACGCCCGCGTCCCCCGCACCGGCGCGCTCCGTACCCACGAGCGCCGATGTGGCACGCCTGGCCGGCGTCTCGCGCGCGACCGTCTCCTACGTCCTGAACAACGCCGGTGTCGTCCGGATCAGCGAACCCACCCGCCGCCGGGTCCGCGAGGCCGCGAAGGAACTCGGGTACGTGCCGCACGCGGCGGCCCGCAGCCTGCGCGCCGGACACAGCCGTACGGTCCTGATGCCCGCGCCCGCCTTCCCCGTCGGGCCGCTCTACAGCCAGTTCATCAACGATCTCCAGGGCTCCCTCGCCCGCCTCGACTACACGGTCGTGCAGTACGGCACCGTCGGCCTGCACGACGACGAGGCCGCCCGCGCCTGGGCCGAGCTGAGGCCCGTGGCGGTCCTGGTCCCCGGCTCCGGACTCGGCCCGCGCGGCGTCGAAGTGCTCAAACGCTCCGGGGCGCGGGCCGTCGTCACCCTCGGCCCCGAGCCCGTCGAGGGCGCGCACGCCCTGCTCATGGACCACGACGTCGTCGGACACAGCGCCGGCGCCCACCTCTTCGACCGGGGCCGCCGCCGGATCGGCGTGGTCGTCCCGAGAGAGCCCGGCCTGGAGGCGTTCTCCGCGCCCCGCCTGGCCGGGGTGCGCGCCGCCCTGCGCGGCACCGACGCCACGGTCACCGAGCTGCCGCTCGCGTACGACGAGGGCGCCGCCGCCCGGCTGGCCGCCCGCTGGCGCGAGCTCGGCCTCGACGCCGTGTTCACGTACAACGACGAGTACGCGATGCTGCTGATGCGCGCGCTCCAGGACGAGGGCGTCCGCGTCCCCGAGGAGACCGCCGTGCTGGGCGCCGACAACCTGATGCTGGGCCGGCTACTGCGACCCCGGCTGAGCACCGTCCACCTCGAACTGCCGGCCGGCCGCGAGCTGGCCGAACTGGTCGACCGCGCGGTGCGCGACCCGGCCGCCGCGCCCGAGGCCCACAAGGCGCTGGGAGCGTCGGTGGTACGACGCGAGTCGAGCTGAACCTTCGGGTGCGGGCCCGTGGTGGCCGTTCGCGCAGTTCCCCGCGCC